>NZ_JAXOQA010000010.1:0-41723 GCF_047307945.1 Commensalibacter sp. A3DC
AGTTTTTTATCTGTTTTTTGGTCATTTAAAAATTAAAAAGTGAATATTATAATTAGTAAAAATTCTATAGAATTCACATTTGTTTATATTCAACAAATAGAAAATTTTAACATTATTTTGAATTTGCTTATTAATCGATATTATTTTTATTAGATTTCTTTACGAGAAAAAATAAAATCGTAACAGCAAAATTCGCATGTCATGATAATTTTTTCATTTTCTGCCATGCTATCAAGTTCATCTTTGGAAAAATTGTTCAAGACCTCTTGTAACCTTGATCGGGAACAACGACAACCATAAGCGACACTTTTCGGCTTGCCAACAGAAAATTCCAAACTGTTGAAAAGACGATAAAGTAATTTTTCTGAAGCCAGATTTTTATCAAATAACTCTGAAGCTTTTAAAGTGTTGGCTAAAATACATATTGTTTCCCATTCTTTTTCATCATTTTCAGCGGCTGGTTTCAAAACGATTGAATTTTCATGGGCAATTTTTTCAAGAATTAGGCCGCCAGCTTGCCATTTATTTTGATAGCATTCGCAATATAACTGAATTGAATAGGGAAACTGCTCACTATTTTCAAAATAGTGACTGGCCATTTCTGCAAGTGTTTCTCCTGTCAGTTCAACCATCCCCTGATAATTGTCTTTTTTGTCTTGTTGGTCTACGGTCAGAACGAATAATCCTTTTTTCAAAAGTGTTTTTGCTGATGCATTTTCAGTAAAATCATTTATTTTGTCTTTGTCATAACGGATATAGAAGCGTAGCTCGCCTTTATGGGTACAATCAGCAACCAACATTGACACGACTCCCTCTCCCTTGATTTGCAAAGAAAAGGATCCCTCAAATTTTAATGATGAAGCCAGGCCAGCAACTAATGACAAAGCTTCACCTCCCAGTCTGGTGATACAGTCTGGGTAGTTGTGGTGTTCAAGAATGGAATGAGCTACAGGTCCCAAACGAATGAGCCTTCCTCTTGCCGAAGGGAAGAAAAAAGGCGTAATTCCCTTGCCGTAGGTAATATCTGGAACATTGGGTCGATCATTATTGGAATGATGAAGGTTTTTCATGGTTATCTTCTCAAGAAAAAAACGAATAGCCGAGAAATCTTTTTTGAAAAGATAGGCTAAATATTGTCTATTTCAAGAATGGAATTAACGGGAGCCGTAATCACGCCAATTATCACCCATCAAAGCCCAAATCAGAATGGCTTTATGTGCGTGAAGACGATTTTCAGCTTCATCGAAAACAACTGATTGTTTACTTTCAAAAACCTCAGCGGTTACCTCTTCACCGATATGGGCAGGCAAGCAATGCATGAAAATGGCATCATGGGCGGCTAGTTTCATTAAATCGAGATTAACTTGATAAGGATGCAATAATTTCAAACGTTGTTGTTTTTCAGAATCATTATCAGACATGCTAACCCAGGTATCGGTAACAATACAATCCGCATCTTTAACTGCCTCTTTTGGATCTGTGGTCAGTTGAATGTCTGCCCCCATTTCTTTGGCCCATGACAGTATGGTTTTTGAGGGCAATAAATCGGGTGGGGTGGCTAATTTAAGAGTAAAATCAAATTGTGCGGCAGCTTCAATGAAAGAATTTGCAACATTGTTACCATCGCCAACCCAGGCAATTACACGTCCCTTGATAGGACCTTTATGTTCTTCAAAGGTCATGACATCAGCCATGACTTGTCCCGGATGCGAGGCGGGAGTCAGTCCGTTAATAACGGGGACTGAACTTAATTGTGCCAATTCGGTCAAATGTTCGGTACAGCCTGTTCGAAGAACTATGCCATCCACAAATCTTGAAAGAACACGGGCAGTGTCGGCAATGGTTTCGCCCCGGTCAATCTGCATTGTACTGGTTGATAAAACAATCGGATTACCGCCCAGTTGATGAATTCCCACCTCAAAAGATACGCGCGTACGGGTTGAAGGTTTGGAAAAGATAAGTGCGATTGAACGTCCTTTCAGAGGTTGGGCAGGATGTGAGGGATATTTTCTATCTTCCTGCATTTCTTTGATTTGAGAGGCGAGGGTGATTATATCTCTTAAATTTTGTTTACTAATATCTTTGAGTTCTAAAAAGTGTTTTATTTTTTTTGATTGAGAAATAATTGGGTTATTCATAGAAATTACTCATTGAACAGATTTCAGGTTTTTACGTAATTGCTCGGCAGCATTTCTTAACCGGTGAATACCATCCAGACATTCCTCCTTGGTTATAATTAGGGGAGGAATTATGCGAATGACATTATTTCCTGCCAATACGGTCAGTAGATTTTGCTCTAGGGCCGCATTTTGTATCTCGTTTGCAGGAATGGTTCCCTTTAATCCCAATAAAAGACCCTTTCCGCGAACTTCAGCGTAAACATCTGGATAAATCTTGGTTAATTGTTGCAGTTGTTCCTTTAGATATAGTCCTGTTTCCTGTATATTTTTCAGGAATCCAGGTTTCAATATGATATCCATAACTGCATTTCCAGCCGCACATGCAAGAGGGTTTCCTCCAAAGGTTGATCCATGCGTTCCAAAGGTCATGTGTTTGGCGATTTTTTCCTTGGCAAGAAAAGCGCCCATGGGTACGCCCCCGGCGATACCCTTTGCCAATGAAAGAATATCAGGTTCAATATCTGTCCATTGATAGGCAAAAAATTTACCTGTTCTGCCAACTCCGCACTGAACTTCGTCAAATCCTAGGAAAAGATCATTCTCATCACAGATTTGTCGCAATGCCTTTAGAAAATCAGGAGAAATAACAGTGATTCCACTTTCGCCTTGTATGGGTTCGATCAGAAATCCTGCCGTATTCTGGTCAATGGCTTCTTTCACCAGGTCAATATCATGTATTGGAATATGTTTGATTCCAGGTATTTTAGGCCCGAAACCCTCCAGATATTTTTGATTGCCTGTCGCATTCAAAGTTGCAATAGTTCTTCCATGAAAAGCGTGATTAAAACAGATGATATCTGTTCTTTCTGGATGGTTGTTTTTATATTGGGCGCGACGAATAGCCTTTATGACTCCTTCGTTTGCCTCTGCCCCAGAGTTGCAAAAAAACACACTGTCGGCAAAACTTATCGCTATTAATCTTTCGGCTAATTTTATTGCCTGAGGAATTTGGTATAAATTGGAAACATGAATGACTTTTTTTGCCTGTTCCGAAATAGCTTTACACAAAAGGGGATGATTATGACCTAGAGATGATGTTGCAATTCCGGCCCCGAAGTCCAGAAATCGTCGTCCATCAACCGTAAAAAGCCACACGCCGTTTCCATGGTCAAAGGCAAGGTTTGCACGATTATAGGTGGGCATCAAAGCGGAAATCATAATCTCTCTTGTCGATTTTATTGAAGGAAACAGACATAATTAATGATTGAGAAAAAAAAGTCAATTTATTCCTAATATAATCAAGGGTAATTGATTGGATAATGTTTAAAGGGAAGTGATGCAAATCATGTCAAACAGGATACAGCTTCCTGACTTAAAAGAGTATGCACTGAATTATCTTGCCCGTTATAATAATACCGAGGCAGGATTGGTTAAACTTTTAAGACAGAAAGTCAATCGTTGGATTAAACAAATTCAAAAGGAGGACGATCAAGATTACGATGAAATTCTCAAGAAAGCATACGATAAGATTGATCAGATTGTCAATGAATTGAAGCAAAATGGCGGTATTAATGATGACAGATTTATTTTTTCCAAAATGCCATCTTTGATCCGTGCGGGTTGTTCCAAAAAACAAATTCAGGAACGTTTTATACAAAAGGGAATCAATCCCTCCTTAATTCAGTCCTCCTTGCAAGAATATCATGATGATCATCTTGAGCTGCTATCCGCTTTGGCCTATGCATGGAAAAGGAAGATTGGACCATTTCGTCAGCGTTTGTTAAAAAAAACAGCTGAACTGAAGGATCGTGAACAAATGATCCTTGCAAGGCGTGGATTTTCGTTTACAATCTCAAAAGAAGTTTTATCGATGACCCATGCAGAGGCAGAAGAATGTATCAATAAAATACGTTCTTTATAGGGGAAAATGAAATCAGGATTTTTTGTTCGCGTCTTAATTATGTTTTTTGGAATTCTTCCCTTGCTGGCTGCCTGTGGAGGGGGAAGAAGCTATCATGGCTCCTTGCAATGTGCACCCTATGCCCGCAAGATCACTGGTGTTGAACTTCAGGGGGCAGCCTATAGTTGGTGGTATCAGTCAAGAGGGAAATACTATAGAACCAAAAGGCCAGAACCGGGGGCAATATTGGTTTTTCGTAAAACTTCCAGATTGCCTTATGGGCATGTTTCTGTCGTAAAAAAACTTCAGGATTCACGCACGATTATTGTTGATCATGCCAATTGGGAAGCGCAGAGAATTGATCACAAGGCGCCAATTATAGATGTTTCATCACGTAATGACTGGTCTTTGGTAAGGGTTTGGTGGGCTCCTACGGGAAAGATCGGTATCAAGCGATATGCGACTTATGGTTTTATTATTCCCAACAAGTCGTGATCAAGGCAACAAAAAACCGCGTGATTTGCAATTTGGTGTTAAAAGTAAAATATAGTATGATAATTTTAATTAAATTATGATATTTCCTGTGTTTAAGTTAGAAAAAATCGATTGAATTTTCCGAAAATTGTCTGCATGTGTAAGTTGTGTAAGGAATAAATATATTATGGGCAGTATGAGTATTTGGCATTGGCTGATTGTATTGATTGTGGTTTTGCTGGTTTTTGGATCAGGAAAGATTTCAACATTAATGGGAGATCTGGCCAAGGGTATCAAGATTTTCAAGAAAAATATTGCCGACGATGAAACCTCTTCTCCACAAAGCAAGACAATTTTGCCAGATGTCGACAACAAAGGGGATACCTCTGTTTCCTTTAACGATAATAAGGAAAAAACCCCTGTATCATCCGAAACACAGAAATAAGGTTTTGTTGTTTCAGAAGAGGTTTTAGATTAATAACGAAAGAAAATTTGCCGTTTATGACGACTATCTATACAAACGGACAGGCAATTCCGCTATCAGCCCGGGGTTCTGTAACAGCTTTGGGCAATTTTGACGGTGTGCATCGTGGGCACGCTTATTTATTGGACACTTTAAAAAAACAGTTTCCAGACCGTTCTTTATCTGTAGTAACTTTTGAACCTCATCCAAGACAGCTTTTCGAAGGCAGGGAAATTTCATTTCGATTGACGAATGCAGATGAGCGAAATGCAGCTTTGTCCGCCCTGGGTGTTGATAATATTTTTCAGATAACATTTGATCAAGAATTTGCTGCGCTAGATGCAAAGAATTTTATTCATCAAATTCTTTATAAATCATTCGGGATTTTTCATGTAGCTTGTGGTGAGGGTTTTGTATTCGGGCACAATCGTCAAGGAAATACCGATTTTTTGATTTCTGAAGCGGATAAACTGGGTATTGGCGTTACGATTGTAAAACCTTTGCGGGAAGAGGGAACGGTGATTTCTTCCAGCCTTATCCGTTCCTGTCTGAAAAATGGAAATCCTGAAAAGGCCGCCCATTATTTGGGTAGGATCTGGTGCATTCAGAATATAGTGGAGCATGGGGATAAAAGGGGAAGGACAATTGGTTTTCCAACTGCGAATTTACAGTTGGGGGAACAGGTAGAGCCCAAATGCGGGGTTTATGCGATTAAAATTCGGTTGGCCAATGGGAGAATGCACGAAGGAGTGGCCAATCTCGGATACCGTCCAACAATTGGAAAACAGACCAGAGCCTGTCTGGAAGCTCATTTGTTTGATTTTAACCAGGATATTTATGGTCAAAAGATTACGGTTTATTTGTATCATTTTATTCGTGATGAAAAACGTTTTAGTGATTTGAATGAATTGAAAAAACAAATAGCCCGGGATGCAAATAATGCGAAAGAATTTTTTAAAATAAGAAATGACTCTGTTAATTCCTTGTAAAAAAGAATTATTAATAATGATAAATTTTATTTTTTAGAAATTGGTTTTATTTTATAAAATCAAATATTGTCTTAATCTACTTTAATTTTACAGTTAGAACGAAATCATGGCTGAATCCAAATCTACCGACCTGTATAGAGATACAGTTTTTTTACCTTCAACCTCATTCCCAATGCGTGGGCGGTTACCTCAACGGGAACCTGAAATTTTGGAACGTTGGAAAAAAATACGATTGGATGAGGCTATTATCCGGCAATCGGATCAACGGGTTTTGGAAGGGAAAAAGGTCTTTACCCTGCACGATGGCCCTCCCTATGCCAATGGACATTTGCATATCGGACATGCGCTTAACAAGATTATCAAGGATGTGATTAATCGTTCCCATCGTATGAATGGAGAGGTTGTTCGATATATTCCCGGTTGGGATTGTCATGGTTTGCCCATTGAGTGGAAGGTAGAAGAGAAATATCGCAAGGCAGGTAAAAACAAGGATGATATTCCGGTATTGCAATTTCGGGCAGAATGTCGCAGCTATGCCCAAAACTGGTTGTCGATTCAATCATCCGAATTTCAGAGACTTGGGGTTCAGGCAGAGTGGGATCACCGATATGCAACAATGGATTTCAGTTCAGAGGCAGCCATTGTTGAAGAAATTGGTCGTTTTCTATTAAATGGCAGTTTATATCGTGGCCTGCGTCCGGTTATGTGGAGCCCGGTTGAAAAAACGGCTCTGGCTGAGGCCGAGATTGAATATCACGATCATACATCGACAACTATATTTGTAGCTTTTCCTTTTGTCAAAGATCCAACCCCCCAGCATTTATTGGAAAATGTTTCGGCTGTTATCTGGACAACGACTCCATGGACAATTCCTGCGAACCGAGCCATAGCTTACAATAACGATATAACCTATCAGATTATCAGTGTTAAAGCTGTTAACGCTGATTCCCACGTGTCCATTGGAGCTAATTTTCTTATTGCACAGGATTTGCTGACCTCATTTTGTGAACAGGCAGGTATTACGGAATTCAAGGAAGAGGCATCGCTTGAAGGAAACGCGTTGGCAGGTGCAGTTGCAGCGCATCCCTTGCGGGGAAAAGGCTATGATTTTGATGTCCCTTTATTAGCAGGCGAGTTCGTCACGACTGAAGCGGGAACAGGATTGGTTCATTGTGCTCCCGCACATGGTGAAGATGATTTTTATTTATGTCAGCAACATCAAATTGGTGTAACGGAATATGTTGAAGATGATGGGCGTTACGCTTCGGATGTCCCTCTATTTGCCGGTATCCATGTTTTCAAGGCGGCTGAAGCTGTCTGTGAAGAGTTAAACTTATCCAGAGATGAGGCAAGGAATGCAAACAAACCATTTACTGGTCTTGTTGCCCAATCCTCCATCGTGCATTCTTATCCTCATTCCTGGCGATCACGGGCCCCGATTATTTACCGTGCTACCCCGCAATGGTTCATAGCAATGGATGATAATAGAAAAATTCGTGAGAATGCATTGTCAGTTCTAGAGGATGTTACATTTGTTCCCGCACAAATCCGTAACCGTTTGACCAGCATGATTGCCTCGCGTCCCGACTGGTGTATTAGCCGGCAACGTGCCTGGGGTGTGCCAATCGCCGTTTTTGTCAATAAGGCAACCCGTGAGGTTTTAAGGGATGCTGAAGTTATGCAACGGATTGTAGAAGCTTTCAAAAAAGAAGGTGCAGATGCATGGTATAATTCTTCTCCCTCGCGTTTTCTTGGTGAAAATTACAATAGTGAAGAATACGAACAGGTGTTTGACATTGTGGATGTTTGGTTTGAAAGTGGTTCAACGCATGCTTTTGTCTTGGGTAGGGACAAACTTGATTTTCCTGCGGATTTGTATTTGGAAGGTTCCGACCAGCATCGTGGTTGGTTCCAGTCATCGTTGCTAGAATGTGTGGGAACACGTGGAGTTGCACCTTACAAGGCCATTGTCACTAATGGATTTGTAATGGATGAACAGGGACGTAAAATGTCAAAATCCCTCGGTAATGTTATTGCACCCCAGAATGTCAATGATGAACTTGGCGCAGACATTTTGCGTTTATGGGTAATGAACTCTGATACGAATGAAGATCTTCGAATTGGAAAAGAGATTTTAAAACAGCAAGGTGAATTATACCGACGTTTGAGAAATACGTTACGTTGGGTTCTTGGAGGTTTGGAAGGGTTTTCAGATAAGGAAAAACTTGATTATGAGGATCTTCCTGAACTTGAGCAATGGGTTCTGCATCGTATTTATGAAATGAATCAGGTTATTCAAAAAGCTATTCATACTCATGAATGGGTTGGGGTTTATCCTGCTTTACACTATTTTTGTACAAGTGATTTGTCGGCTTTCTATTTCGATATCCGCAAGGATTCACTTTATTGTGATAAAAAAGAAAATATACGTCGTAGGGCGGTTCGAACCGTATTGGATGTATTGCATAGATGTTTATGTACTTGGTTGGCACCGGTATTATGCTTTACTGCAGAGGATGCATGGACTGCTCGCTTTGGTGAGAATGCAACTGTTCATTTGGAAGAATTTCCTCTCATACCTGTGAAATGGTCGAATGATAATTTGGCAAAACGTTGGATTCAATTACGCTCCATTCGTCGTATCATTACAACGGAAATTGAAAATATGCGTCGGGAAGGGATTATCAAGTCTTCGCTCCAAGCTGCTGTAGAATTGAATTTTTCAGAGGAAGAAGCCGCCTTGTTTGGCCATTATGACTGGGCTGAACTGGTTATTGTGTCCCGGGTTGATATTAATATTATACCGGGTTCGGCATCTTTGTATTCAGTGGAAACCAAACAGGGTGGAGAGGGTCATGCCGCACCTCGTATTCGGGTAGCAACAGGACATAAATGTGCACGTTGCTGGAAAGTTCTCGATGAAGTGGGAGGCAATTCAAGTTATCCAGAATTGTGCTTGCGTTGCATTGATGTTGTTTCGTAATATTTGGTTTAGGGATTTTCATGAATAAAAGTTCCGTTGTCATGCAAGTTAATCATTTGAAAAAATGGTATTGGGGATTGGGAATGCTGTTTCTGATATTCTTGCTGGACCAGATCAGCAAATACTGTATTCTCAATATAGTAAATTTGCCCCAAAAAGGTTCTGTTCCAGTGATTCCATTTTTCAACTTCACTATGGTATGGAACAGGGCAATTACTTTTGGCATGTTGGGTCAGTTTGGTTCATGGGGATCCGTTATTTTTTCTGTTTCCGCCTTTGTGATTGCGGCAAGTTTATTCATATGGATGATTCGTGCCCGTAAAATCTGGGTTATCATGAGTCTGGGTGCCATTGTTGGCGGAGCGTTGGGAAATATCTTAGACCGTTTGCGCTTTGGCGCAGTGGTTGATTTTATTCACTTTCATGTTGCAGGGTGGTCATGGTATGTTTTCAATGTTGCAGATAGCGCAATTGTTTGTGGTGTGATTATCTTGTTAATGGATGCTTTTTTTGGTTGGGAAGAATAGTTTAATATGATACGAAATAGATTCATATTATTAACTATTATTGCTTTTACGGATTTTGTTAAGGAATAAGACGGATGATAATGCGTAAATCAGGTTTGAAATTTTTATTGCCCATGGGATCCCTAATCGGTGTTGTTGTCTTGCTTTCTGCCTGTTCCGGTCAGGATGTTTCCCGTGCATTTGGTATCAAAAGATCAATGCCTGATGAATATACCGTTACGACTCGCGCGCCTTTATCAATGCCACCTAATGATAGTTTGATGAAGCCTGATGAAAATGGAGTCAGACCTCAAGAACAGTCCATACGTCAGCAGGCATTGGAAATTCTTTCTCCCGATGTTGCCTTGGAAGGCATGAAAGATGTTCCAAGCCAGGGCCAAACCCGGTTGATTCAGGATGCCAATCAATCAGCTGATCAGGAACGTCATAATGAGTTGGTCACGCAGAATGGTTTTGTTGACCAGGTCATGTTCTGGAAAAATGGCAAACCTTCAGATTTGGCTGTTGACAGTGTGGCTGAAAATAAACGATTGCATAATAACTTGAGTTTGGGTTTACGTCCTGATGACGGGGCAACACCAACGACGACACAAAAATAGGTTTTTTGACAAAAAAGGGTTATAAAAAAATTTGCAATTCTCCAAGTCATTATTAGAATAATGATTATTCGCCCTTTATCCGAACATACAGTTAATTTAATTGCTGCAGGAGAAGTTATTGAGCGTCCTGCCGCCGTTGTTAAAGAACTTGTGGAAAACGCGCTTGATGCAGGGGCAGGCAGAATTGAGATCAATCTTGACAACGGTGGTATTGATCATATTCAGGTCATTGACAATGGTTGTGGAATAGAGGCTGATGACCTGCCTCTTGCAGTTTCAAGACATTGTACTTCAAAATTGTTTGAAGATGATCTTGTAAATATTAAAACATTGGGATTTAGGGGAGAAGCTCTGCCTTCCATTGGGGCCGCCGCCCGATTGAAAATTATTTCGCGTGTCAAATCGGCGGAAAGTGCGTGGCAGATCTCGGTTGAAAGTGGTAAGATTTTAAACCCCAGTCCGTCCGCTGGTCAAATGGGAACACAAGTTATTGTAGAAGATTTATTTTATGCGCTTCCTGCACGACGTAAATTCTTGAAAACCGCTCGAGTTGAATATAATCGGTGTGAAATGATTATACAGCGTTTGGCCATCTCTCACCCCGATGTTTCATTCACTGTTATAAAAGATGGTAAGACCGTTTTGAATCTACCGATTCAATCGCAAAAAGACCGTATTTTGGCAGTGTTTTCTGATATTCATGATGAAGAACTGATTATGTTGAATTTCGATCGGGGGGATTTGAAATTATCCGGTTTCATCAGTGCTCCATCTGTAAATCGGGCAACAACAAATGGTCAAATTATGGTTGTTAATGATCGGCCTGTTGCTGATCCAGTAATGCAAATGGCTATTCGTGTTGGTTATCGTCAAGTTCTTGAAAAAGGACGTTATCCTGTTGCCGTACTTTTTCTGCAGCTACCTTTGGATCAGGTAGATGTGAATGTACACCCTGCCAAAACTGAATTGCGTTTTGCTGACGAAGCTGCAGTTCGAGCCTTGATAATTGGTAGCATTCAAAAGAGTCTGGCTATTGGTGTGGGAGTTGCAAATGTTAATCCTGAATCTTTGCATGTTTTTCCCACCACACAATATCATCCCAAAAAAGCTTCTATTCGATATCCCGCGTATCAGCAAAGAATGGGTAAGAACAATAAAGAATTTTTTCAAGAAGAAGATGCATGTGCCGGGGACAGTTTTGAATTGGGAGCAGGATTATCTTTCAAGGATGTTGGCGATACGTTATCAAGATTACCTGATAAAAAATATCAAAAAACTACTGCAACCTTGCCTCTGGGATATGCCGTGGCACAAATTTTCAAAACGTATATTGTTGCGGTAACAGAACATGAAGAATTTGTCATTGTTGATCAGCATGCAGCTCATGAACGTTTAACTCATGAGGCATTACGTCAACAGTATTTAGAGACTGGAATACAAACACAGTCTTTACTTATACCGGAAGCAATTGAATTATCTGCTGTTCATTATCGTTGTCTTATGGGTTTTAAGGACAGTTTGGCCGATTTGGGAATAGAAATAGAATCTTTTGGTGAAAAAACGATTCTGGTCAGGGCTTTGCCACAACTTTTGGGAAGCATTTCCGCACAGTCGCTTTTGATTGATCTTGCCGAAGAATTGCAGGATAAAGAACAGATGTCGGTTAATGATATTGAATCTGTCCATACCCAACTCGATGCTATTCTTGCCAGAATGGCATGTCATAACAGTGTAAGGGCAGGCCGCTCTTTGAATGAGGAAGAGATGAATGCCCTTTTACGTCAGATGGAGGCCACTCCAAGGGCAGGAACCTGTTCACATGGAAGACCGACATGGCTGAAATGGAGCAAAAAAGATATGGAAAAATTATTTCATCGCTCTTAATAAATTGATATTAAGGAAAAATTAATTTTAAGTAATATTGACAAAAATAAAAACTTTCTGGGCAATATGGTCAGAAAGTTGTATATAATCGAACAATTGTTACGTTTAAATAGATTAAAAAAGAGAATACCGTGCATTCAGTACTGCTTACATTAGTAACGTATTTGCCTTTGCTTGGGGCTTTGGTCATCTTTCTTATGCGTGGATCCTTTGAAGAGGTTGCACGCACTTCCCGTTGGATTGCTTTATGGACAAGTATCATAACATTTGGTCTGTCAATTGTTATGTGGAGTGAATTTTATCCTCGACACGATGGATATCAATTTGAAATTCAAAATTCATGGATTTCGGGATTTGGTGTTTCCTATCATGTTGGCGTGGATGGGATCAGTTTATTTTTTATTATCCTATCAACTTTATTGACCCTGATTGGAATAATGGCCGCATGGCAGATGATCACGGATCGTATCCGTGATTATATGGTTGCTATTCTGGTGTTGGAAACGACATTGGTTGGCCTGTTTTCCGCCCTAGATATGGTTGTATTTTACTGTTTTTATGAAGCGACCCTGCTGCCAAGCAGCATGTTAATTGGAATCTGGGGAGGTCCGAAACGGATTTTTGCCTCTTTGCAATTCTTTCTATTCACGTTTGCTGGTTCTTTATTTATGATGATTGGGATTTTGTGGATATGGGTGAATACAGGTACCACGGATATTCCCGTTTTAATGCACGCATCTTTCTCACCTGCTGTCCAGGGGTGGTTATTGCTGGGTTTTATCCTCGCGTTTGGAGTCAAATTGCCTCTCTTTCCTCTGCATGCCTGGTTACCAGCCGCATATGTTGAGGGTCCAGCGTCGACCACCTTGCTGGTTTCTGGCGTCATGTCTAAGGCAGGCGCCTATGGATTATTAAGATTTTGTGTTTTAATGTTGCCTGAGGCATCTCACCGTTATGCAATGCTGATTATGGGATTGGGTATATGTGCGATTATTTATGGTGCAATAATCGCTTATAAACAAACAGATATTAAACGGATTATAGCCTATTCATCATTTTCTCATATGGGTCTTATTGCCATAGGATTTTTCTCTCTGACACCAGAGGGAATTGATGGCGCCCTATTACAGGTTCTTACTCATGGGGTAACAATTGCGGCACTTTTTTTATGTGTTGCCGCTGTCACCTATCGTATTGGTACAAGAGATATCGAGGCGTTTGGAGGTATCGCTAGTAAAATGCCCAAACTGGCCTTGCTTGGAATGATCTTTATCATGGCAAATGTTGGATTGCCTGGTACGGGTTCGTTTGTGGGTGAATTGCTGGTCATGATTGGAGTTTTACATATATCATTCTGGGTTGCTTTCCTGGGAGGATCAAGCATGATATTAGGTGCTGTTTATATGCTGGTCATGTATCGCAATGTCATATTTGGAAAAATTGTTAATCCGGTTATCAATTCAATTCGGGATCTAAACGCAAGAGAAATGACAATCTTGGTACCATTGGCCGTAATTATCCTGTGGATGGGGATTTATCCAGACAGTTTCTTATCGGTTTTTAATCCGGTAGTGACTGCCTTTACAAATTCAGACCGTATAGCAGAATTGATGAATCATGGTCATATTGTGGCCGATAATATTAATAATATGCACAGTATTTTTGTTCGCTAAGATTTGATAGTCTAAGCGGATATATTTGATTAATACCCACGTTGCCTCTCTTGGCTTATGCGTGGGTTTTTTTTATGATTTATAGTGATTATTTTAATAATTTTTTTAAAAGGTGAATTATGATCAAATCTGTTTCTGGCGAAATGGTAATTGGAATTGATAAAAAAGGATTGCGTCAAGAAAGTGATTCAATGGGAAAAATAGAGGTCCCTGCGGATCGTTATTGGGGAGCACAGACTGAACGTTCCTTGCATCATTTCAATATTGGTGGGGATGTCATGCCGCGTGAGGTCTATCATGCCTACGGTATTGTTAAACATGCCGCCGCAGAGGTGAATTGTGAAGCGGGCCGTTTGGATGAAACGAAGGCAAAAGCAATCATTCAGGCTGCTGAAGAGGCAGCCGAGGGTGCGCTTGATGATCATTTCCCGCTTTGTGTCTGGCAAACGGGTTCAGGTACACAAACCAATATGAATGTAAATGAGGTGCTTGCCAATCGGGCCATTCAGCTTTTAGGGGGGGAGATCGGTTCCAAAAAACCTGTTCATCCCAATGATCATGTGAATATGGGACAGTCTTCCAATGATAGTTTCCCGACAGCTATGCATGTCGCTATGGTAATGGAATTGGAAAGGCATCTTTTTCCAGAATTACAAAAATTACATAATGCCATTGAGCGTAAAGCTAAGGAATGGATGGATGTTGTAAAGATCGGTCGTACCCATTTACAGGATGCAGTTCCTTTAACCGTTGGTCAAGAATGGTCTGGTTGGGCTGCTCAATTAAAGGAAAGTTTACATCGTTTAAAATCAGTAGAGAAAGAATTGTTTGAACTGGCTGCAGGTGGAACAGCTGTTGGAACAGGATTGAATGCGCCAAAAGGTTTCTCCAGGGCGATTGCTAAAAAAATCGCTCAAATCACCAGCTATCCTTTTGTAACAGCGCCCAACAAGTTTGCCTCCTTGGGTGGACTTGACGCTATGGTGGCCACGATGTCTGCGTTACGTGGCGTTGCGGTTGTTCTATTAAAAATAGCAAATGATACTCGTTGGCTCGCTTCAGGACCACGATGTGGACTTGGAGAACTTCATTTGCCTGAAAATGAACCGGGGTCGTCAATTATGCCTGGAAAGGTCAATCCGACTCAATGTGAGGCAATGATTATGGTTTGCATGCAGGTCATGGGTCTTGATGCTGCCGTTGCCTTTGCTGGCTCACAGGGTAATTTGCAGTTAAATGTAACGCGTCCGCTGGTTATCATGAATACGCTACACGCCAGCCGATTGTTAAGGGATGCAGCCAAAGCCTTTCGTGAATTTTCAGTCGAAGGGACAACATTAAATAATGCGCGTATTCAAAAATATATTGATAATTCATTAATGCTTGTTACAGCTCTGGCACCTGTCGTAGGATATGATGGAGCGGCGAGAATTGCCCATATGGGGGATGTTGAAGGATTAAGTCTTAAAGAGGCGGCTTTAAAATCGGGATTGATTGATGAAAAGCAGTTTGACGAGCATGTAAAACCTCGGTTGATGGCCGGACATGGTGTTGAAGGTGCCTAAATAAAAAGATTTAATTTTCTAGGCATCGATAAAATGTTTTAACAACGAATAGAAAGGAATTTAATAATTCCTTTCCATGGCAGATAAAACGAATATTTATAATATAATTGAATTAAATATCCAGTAAATCAACAGAACCGGCATGCTCCTGTATGAATTGGAAGCGCATTTCTGATTTTCTTCCCATTAAATCAGAAACACGTGTTTCCGTGATTTCTTTTTCATCATGAGGAATGATGACTTTCAATAGGATACGGTGTTTGGGATCCATTGTCGTTTCCTTTAAATCCTTGGGTGGCATTTCACCCAAACCTTTAAAACGAGAAACTTCAATTTTACCTTTTTTTTGGTTCAACCTTGATAAATTACGGTCTTTATCCTTATCATCCATGGCATAAATAATTTTATCTCCTTGGCTAAGACGGTATAAGGGTGGTTGAGCCAGATAAATTTTTTCTTGAAGAATAAGTTCTGGAAGTTCTTGATAGAAAAAAGTCATCAATAAAGAAGCAATATGCGCACCATCAACATCCGCATCTGTCATGATAATGATGCGACCATAGCGTAGTTTATCGATATCAAATGCGGAACCTATGCCACAACCCAAGGCTTCTATTAAATCTTTTAATTCCTGATTATTATTTAATTTTTGATTGGAAGCACTTGCAACATTGAGAATTTTACCTCTCAAAGGTAAAATTGCCTGAGTTTCGCGATTACGGGCTTGTTTGGCCGATCCTCCAGCAGAATCTCCCTCTACGATAAAGATTTCTGTTTGATTGGTATTAGAACTTGTGCAATCGGTCAGCTTACCTGGTAATCTTAAACGTTTTGTTGCGCTTTTTCTTACTGTTTCCCGGTTTTCTTTACGTTGTAAACGTTCTTCAGCTTTATCAAGAAGGAAAGAGAAAAGTTGATCCGCCTGATTTGGATCGGCTGCCAACCAGTGATCAAAACGATCCCGTAGTGCGGTTTCAACAAGTTTGGTTGTATTTTTTGAGCTTAGTTTCTCTTTTGTTTGTCCCTGGAATTCTGGATCCCGAATAAAGATGGACAATTTTGCCGCAAGAGATCCCAGCATATCATCAGAAGTGATGATTGAGGATCTTCTATTGGACCGGTTTTCCCCCCATGTCCGAATTCCTTTTAACAGGGCATTTTTGAAGCCCTGTTCATGGGTTCCACCCAATGGCGTCGGTATGGTATTACAAAACGATGCCAAACCGCTTTCACCTTTTTCCAGCCATGCCAAAGACCATTCAATTTTGCCTGTATTTTCACCTTTTGAATCATTGGGTAAATTGACGTCACCGGACCATATAGGACAGATCAACTGGTCCGAGTCGGTTTCTTCTTTCAAACTGTCTTCAAGTCCATTAGCAAAATGCAGGATTGTCTCCCTTGGAATATCAGTGTTATTCACTAATTCAGGATCACACGACCAGTTTAGGGTGACACCTTTATAAAGAAACGCCTTGGAGCGGCACAGTTTATACAACTGTTTCGGTGAAAATTGCAGTTTGCCAAATATCTCGATGTCAGGAATAAAACTGATTTGGGTTCCTCTGCGATTTTGTACATAACCACATTCAATTAATGGAGTAATCGGTAATCCGCGTTCATAGGTTTGTTTCCACAGCATCTTATCACGGGCAATTTCGATTTCCATCCAAGAAGATAGGGCATTGACAACAGAAGATCCAACTCCATGAAGACCCCCAGCAGTATTATAGACTTTATTGGAAAATTTCCCTCCTGCATGAAGCGTGGTTAGAATCACTTCCAGGGCTGATTTATTTTTAAATTTTGGATGAGGATCAACAGGAATTCCGCGTCCATTATCGCGAATGGTTAATTTGTTATCCTGTTCAAGTTTTATGTGAATGGTGTTTGCAAAACCGCCAACGACCTCATCCATGGCATTATCCAATATTTCAGCTGCCATGTGGTGCAGGGCGTTTTCATCCGTACCACCAATATACATACCAGGCCGCTTTCTGACAGGCTCCAAACCTTCAAGAACCTCTATGTCTTTGGCGTTATAATCGCTGGTAACAGATTTTATCCCTTTTACATTTTTCTTGTCTGCAAAATGGGTTTTAGAAGAATTGTTTGAAGAAAATAAATCGCTCATATAAGTGTATTTCGCATAAAAACACGTTTTTACAAAATGTTTTCTTCATGACTCTTAAATTTTGAAATTATTTCTTGTGAACAGCAACTTTGCGTGTGATTCGTCTTTTTCTAACGACTTTGCCTTTTTTATGTGTTGCAGGTGCCTGACAGATTTCATAAGATGCTGGTTGGAGAATATCTTTTGCCTCTGCATATTGAGACAATTCACTTGCCGTTTTCAATGGTTTGATTTCATCAAACATGGACATTCTTTGAATGCAGAAAATTGTTCCCGCTTTAAGTCCCTGAGAGGATTGTACGTTGGCTAGCTGTGTGATGTAATCATCATATGCTTTTTGATATGCCTTTCCTGAGCGTTTTCCGTAACTTGACCGGAAATAACCCTTCAATTTAACTTCCTCACTGCTAACAATCGGGCGGAATTGATTTATAAAGGCGTTATATTGATTTTGAGCCTGACATGAAAGGGCTGTCACCATTAATTCGCTTTTCAAGCCTTCTATATTAAAAGCTTCGTGAGAAGGGGAATTATTGCAAGTGGCCGTTGAAGCCCATGATGGATTCGAAAACATTCCCGCAGCGATTAATCCAGAAAAGAGAAAGCGTTTAACTAATAGAGACATTGAGTGCTCCAAATCGGATATGAACTAAAAAGATTGGTTGGGTAGTTAAAAGAATATTGGATTTATTCTATAAAAGTTTATTGCAGTTGTATATGATATTATTAAATCGGATATAACAGGAATTGTACATAATGCAATAGTTTATATTCACATTTTGCAATAATAAACGAAAATAAAAAAGCTAAAATTCATCTAAAATATCATAAAGTTATTGGTGATTTTGTTTTTATCTGGTAGTGATCTTTGTAAGTGGATGTGTATATTGATACAAAGAGTAGGTATAAATTCTTACATCTTTTTTACCAATCCGGTTTTAAACTGATATTCTCATCAAGTTTGTAATTGTAAACTGCCAAGTTATAGGTAGGATTTAATAAATGGAGGCTAGTTTCGTGCGTTTGCGTTCATCTTTTATTTTGGCTTCATTGGGAATTGCTTTGGCAGCTTGTCAACATAATCAGCAACCAGTGGCCCAACCCGATAGGGAGGCTGCCAATCCTTTTAAATATTCAAAAAAATCATCTGTTTGTCAAATAACACCTATAGTCAAAGAAGCGGATGGAAGTTGGAAAACGACGATGACAGTCCGCAGTGATGATGGTCAATGTGAATTCAATATTGTGCAACCTGACTCCAAAAACAACTTCATCTCTTTTGGTATTGCAACTGTTCCTGAACATGGCAAGACATTTGTTTATAATTATGATAAAAGAACCTATATAAGATACATGCCATCTTTGGCATATGCAGGAACAGATAGATTCATTGTGAATCTTTTACATCAGGATGGGGGCAATAAAACGGTTTTGTCAGTAGATGTAACAGTAGACAATACAGGTGTTCAGATTCCTAAACCCGCTATAGAACCCGCGAACAAAAATACGACCTCTCGAAAAAAGGCAACACGTCATAGAGCTGTCTCCCATCATCGAAAAACCGTAAGAAAAGCTAAATAATGATTTGAATTTACCATTACGTTAAATAGTAAAATTAATAGCTGTGGGACGAGGACGCTTCATTCCTTTTTCCTCGGCTTTTCTGATGAGATCTTGCATCGTTATTGAAGCTATTTCCTTCATGATTTTTTGATCAATAGATTGCCATAATGGTTTGATAACTTGTTGAAAAAGTGGAAACGTAAATTCTTCATATTTTTCTTTTTCATCAACCGAAATGGCCTTAATGATATCAGCGATTGAAAGTAGTCTTTTTGGTTTAGCCAGATGATACCCACCTCGTGGTCCACGAGTACTTTCCAAGATTGAAGCTCTGGATAAAAGTTGTAAAATCGGTTCAATACTTCTTTTTGGTAGTTTTGTCCTTGAAGAAATGTCAGAAGCACTTACGGTATTATTGTGACTTGAGTAAAAGGCGATATCTGTTACAATAAGAATAGCGATAATGGCACGATCTTGTCTTAAGAGCATTAAATATTTTTCCTAAGGTTTTAAAGAAATATTTAGTTAATTTAAAATTTATATCCTAATATTAATAGTATATAATAATTATTTAAGATGAAAAATAGTATTTTTTATAAATAAAATCTGTGATGTGGAAATATTTTGCATAAATAGGTTATTTATAGCGATTATTATCCTTAATCAACGAGTAATGGGAATTGTTATGACAAAAAATAATCGTTTTGGGTTGGCACAACCTAGAGGTAAAATTTATAATTCTTTGATTGATACAATTGGTGGGACACCGCTTGTAAGGCCAGGAAATCTAATAAAGCAGGATAATATCGAAGCTGATATTTTATTAAAGCTAGAATTTTTTAACCCTTTATCTTCAGTCAAGGATCGAATTGCCGCCGCAATGGTATATCAGGCGGAAGAAGAAGGGATTATTAGTCCTCATAAAAGTGTACTAGTTGAACCAACATCAGGCAATACAGGAATTGGCTTGGCATTTATAGCGGCAGCGAAAGGTTATCGGCTGATCGTTACAATGCCTGAAAAGGCATCGATTGAGCGTCGAAAAATGATGCGTTTTCTTGATGCACAGGTTGAGCTGACCCCAGGTCATCTGGGAATGGCTGGGGCAATTGCTCGAGCAAAAGAAATTGTAGAAAATACACCTCATGCCTGGATGCCAAAACAATTTGAAAATCCCGTGAATCCACTTGTCCATGAGTATACCACTGCGGAAGAAATCTGGCAGGATACGCAGGGAAAAGTCGATATTGTTGTTGCCGGTATCGGAACGGGTGGAACCATTACAGGAATTGCCAGAGGATTGAGGAAACATAATCCAAAGGTGGAGATATTTGGTGTTGAACCTGCAGAAAGTGCTGTTCTTAACGGAGAGGAGCCTGGTCCTCATGGTATTCAGGGAATAGGGGCAGGATTTAAACCGGGTATTTTGGATACCGATTTACTTAAACAGGTTCTGATGGTTTCAGAAAATGACGCTCTTGCCACGTCAAGACGCGTTGCTCGATTGGATGGTATTCCTGTGGGTATTTCTTCAGGTGCAGCTCTGTTTGCGAGTATTCAGTTGGCAGCCCGTAAAGAAAACAAAGGTAAAGTCATTGTAACGATTGTTCCTTCATTTGCGGAACGTTATCTATCAACACCTTTGTTCAATGGATTGGTTTAAATCCTTATTTAAAACCGTATCGTAAGGGAAATCCGGAATATGTGATATTCCCTCCACGATGAAACTATTTAGCGTAAAATTATTTCCACACGTCTGTTACGTGCCTCCCGTACATTGGGTCCTGTTTGTACTCGCAAATTTTGTGATCCATATCCATGTATATCAATATTGCCGGCCGGAACGCCATTTCGTATCAATTCGGATCTGATTTCCTTGGCTCTTTTTAGGGAAAGTTCGATATTGTATTTTTTTCCCTTAATATCGGGACTAGCAGATGTATCTGTATAACCATCCGCTTCAATACGGGTGTTTTCCACGTTATTGTAGGCTTGGGCAGCCTCTCGGACAATAAGTCGCGCTCGATTACTCAGGCTGTAACTATTCCAGTTAAAAAACACAAGATATAATCTTGATTTTCTGGCCTTAGGAACTACAGGGGGTTCATCAACAGGTGTTGCAGGAGGAGGGGCAGGGTTAAATTCATAACGTAACCCGAGTAAAATGGAATGGTTAAAATAGGTGGTTGTATCCCGATTGCCTTTGGTATGACCATAAGGATGGGTAATGTTTCTTCCTCCTTGGGTACCCCATACATCGGCGGTATGACTTTGGGGTGCCAGCATTGTCCAGAATCGATATTCTGTAATGAAGGACAATCCAACAATCCAAGGGGTTGGAAATGATAGCCCTCCAATTCCCTGGTAAGCGAATTGTCCGAATGTACCTCCCATGTGTTCAGTAAGACGATGATCCGCGGTGCGAAGTTTTACCCCATTCATTGTAGACCATCCATAACCAATTCCCGCACCGAAATATGGGAATATATAAGGGCTTCCCACATCCATATCAAAAAGGGCGTTAACCATAAATCCATAAGTTTGCTGGCGGCCCTCACCACGGGCTTTATAGGAACCGAGATTTTGATATTTCAAGGGATTGTTGCGATAATTTCCCTCCACTTCAACTCGAAAACCGTTTCCAAGACCATATCCTAGACTCGTTACTGCAGTGGCCCCTGGTGTATATTTATCGCGACCATCAGGCATAATGGGATTTTGACGCACAACTTGATCTTGATTGATACTAAGCCCGCCAGCACCTGTTACATACAAACCTTTAACCGGTTGTGCTTTTATCGTGGTTGAGGGCATGAGAAAAGTGGTTAAACATAAAAGGGTAGAAATATTAAATATAGATGCAGCAAATAGAGGGAATTTCAAACTCATCTTAATTTTTCACTCCTTAAATCTAGCTATCAGCTGCAAATTGTTTTAGTAAAATATTCTTCGAACTGAAATACCCTTTTTTTAGTGAAGAAAGAAGTAAAAAAAATTTTTTGTTCGAAAAATATATCAAATGTCATTGAAACAACACATGGTTTAAATTTACTTGAATAGAAGCAATATACTATTTTCAAACTTAAATAAATACAAGAGAGCAATTTTTAATTGTTATCATTTGGCAATGTAATAATCAAAAAAAATATTAATACCGTGAAAAATCCAATTTGGTTGTCTATACAACTTAATCATTCGGGATCATATCAAGTGCTTTTTGGTAAAGCTTTGGGTTAAGAAGCAAATCATCGGCAATCTCAAGATCAATATCTGAACCGATGGCAGGGGGACAGGCATTTCTAATTTGAAGAATGTCCTTTGCTTCAACCGGAAAACGTGATTGTCTGGAAAAGATAACATCACGTGCATAGGAAGATTGATCATTAATTAATTCATTCATTTGTTTTTGAGTGAATTTAACTCCACGACTTGTGCATATTTGCGGAATGATGCCCAAGCCCTGAATTGGCCATCCCAAGGGGGCGATAACCCTGCTCCATGTAACGAAGAGCTCTCCTCCATCAGGTAATTGTGCAATGGTTTGTACAAGACCTTTACCCAAAGTTGTGCTGCCGATTACGACGGCTCTCTTATGATCGGATAACGCAGCGGTTAAAATTTCGGCAGCACTTGCAGTTCTGCCATCAACCAAAATAACAATGGGAACATTATCGGTTATGTCTCCTCCCTGTACTGCCCATACGTGATTGGACTCTTGATCTCGTCCTTGTGTCGTTGCTGCAATACCATGATCCAGCAATAATGCAGAGCTTGTTATGGCCTGTTGCAAAACACCTCCTCTATTTCCTCTGAGATCGAGAATCAGTCCCTTTAATTTCATATCTTGAACAGCTTGATCAAGATACTGATTGATTTCTTCCGCAGTGAAAGTTGAAAAGGAGGTTATTTTCAAAATGATTATGTCATCATTTGTAAATGCAAATACGGTCGCTGGAGGAACAATTTCTCTTTTCAAACGTACGATTCTTGTTTTTTTTCTACCGTGTGAGCCCAAGACAAGAGTCAAAGATGAATTGTTGCCGCCCTTTAGCCAGTTATTAATTGTATCAACAGATTGTTTATAGGTACGTTTGCTATCTATTTTATAGATACGTTCACCTACGTTAAGTCCTGCTGACCAAGCGGGACCATTGGTATTGATAGAGCTGATAACGATATAGTTTTTATCTTTGGAGATGGTAATTCCGATATTTGCCTCACCATCTCCTCGTTGATTACGATCCGTGGATGCAAAATTGGGAGCGACATATCTTGAATAGGGATCCATATGATCAAATAATTCATCAAAAAAAGCTTGGGTAAGACCTTGATTGTTTGCCAATTGAATTAAATTGGAATTTTCCCATCCCTTGGTAGAAATATCCGTTATGGTCTTTGCCCATTGGGGTATATCGTTATCTGCCGGCAAGGGATAGTTAGCTAGAATTTTTTGAGACTGTTGAAGAACAAGCTTATCTTCGATTTCATGAATTGATAAAGAGGGGTCAACGGCATTTAAGCCATTCAGTCCCCATAAAGACAATTCTTTTATCGTATGTTCTTCCAGTATTCTGGGTTGTAGAAAAGTCAATGCGGTGGCGATGACATTTTCGTAGCTATGTTGATTAAACGGGGCGATATCTTTTGGTTTTGTGGATGTAGTAGATTGTGCGTATATAGGGGTATAGGTATTAAATGCAAGAATTATATACAGACAATAAAATAAAGGTTTGTATTTTTGCAAAATGAAATATAGAAAACATATCGCATTTTGCGTCAGTCTAAAGAAACAGAAATGTCGTATTAGGAGGAAAATGATTGTTCTCCAAAGACAATAAAATATTTTAAATATAAGGTTAGCCAATATTAAAAAAGCTATAGCAACTTTAAGATTATTAAAACCTAAATATAAAAATAACAAAATCTGTCACGTAAAAAACACAATAATCTAGCTGAAAATCATATTATTTTTTTGTTTTTTTTACTGTTTTTTTCTTTTTTGTTGGCGTTTTCTTTAACTCTTTTCCTTTTTCTTCGAGAAGTTTCAATGCGTCCTCTAGGGTTGTATTATCTCCGTTATCACCTTTTGGTAGGGATGCAACAGATTTTTTATGCTGTATATAAAATCCGAAACGTCCTTTTCTTAATAAAACAGGTTCCTTATCTTTTGGATGAAGCCCCAGATTACGGATAGAAGCCATTTTTTTTGCAAGAACCTCCAAGGCTCGATTCAATCCTACTGATAAAATATCTTCATTTTTATCCAAGGCGGCAAAAATATTTCCCATTTTGATATAAGGGCCAAAACGTCCCAACCCGATTTCTATTTTTTCACCTGTCTCAGGATATTCTCCAAGTAATTTTGGAAAAGATAACAGGGCAATGGCCTGATCCAGGGTAAGTGTGTTTCCATTAATATTATTTGGAATAGCGGCACGTTTGGGTTTGATCTTTTTATTTTCAGGATCAGCCTCACCAGATTGTATATATAATCCGTAAGGTCCTTTACGAAGTGAGATTACTTCATTATTTTCTGGATTATTTCCAAGGATTTTGCTGCCTTCTTTTAAAATCTCATTATCTTCTTGATCAGCATTATCCAGACTTAACTTTCTAGTATATTGACATTCAGGATAGTTGGTACATCCTATAAACGCCCCATAGCGACCCAGTTTTAGATGAAGTTTGCCATTTTCACAGGCAGGACATTTTCTGGGGTCGGACCCGTCCGTTGTTTCAGAAAAGAAGTGAGAGCCAAGATCATGATCAAGCGCATCAATAACATCAGAGATTTTCAGTTCTTTTGTTTGCTCGATGGCATTGGAAAAATCGTTCCAAAAATCCTGTAAAACTTTTTTCCAATCTATTTTACTATCGGAAATTTCATCAAGTTGTCCCTCTAACGTGGCGGTAAAATCGACATCAACGTAACGTTTAAAGAAAGATGTTAGAAAAGCAGTAACCAAACGTCCACGATCCTGAGGAATAAAATAGCGATTTTCAAGAGTAACATAACCTCTGTCACGTAAAACCCCGAGAATGGATGCATAAGTGGATGGACGACCAATACCCAGTTCCTCCATTTTTTTAACAAGTGAAGCTTCACTATAGCGTGGAGAAGGTTGGGTAAAATGCTGACTAGGCAAAATTTCTTTGGTTTGAAGAGTCTCTTTTTCTCTTAAGGGGGGTAGGAGTGACCCTTTGTTGTTTTTATTTTCCGCCTCATCTTTATCTGTATCATCAAAACTTTCTGTATAAACTTTTAAGAAACCCTCAAATGTTATTGTTGATCCCGTTGTTTTAAAGCAATTTTCCTGCTTTTCATCTGTTATTGTTATGGAAATTTGATCAAGTTCTGCGGATTCCATCTGACTGGCAAGAGCTCTTTTCCAGATAAGATCGTAAAGCTGTTTCTGATCAGCTGTTAAATAAGAACTGATTTGTTCAGGAGTGAAATTGATATGTGTAGGTCGTATGGCTTCATGTGCTTCTTGGGCGTTTTTTGCCTTACTTGTGTATTTGCGTGGTGATTTTGGTACAAATTTTTCGCCATATTCGGTATTGATATGATTACGAATGGCCTGAATTGCTTCATTTGCCATTTGTACTCCATCGGTTCTCATATAGGTAATCAAACCAACGATTTCCCCCTTGACTTCAATTCCCTCATAAAGTTGTTGCGCGGTACGCATCGTGTTTTGTGCGCTCATTCTTAATTTTCTTGATGCTTCCTGCTGTAATGTCGAGGTGGTAAAGGGGGGGGATGGATTCCTTCTTGTTTTTTTTCGCTCTATGGTACGAACGCTAAACTGTTGATTATTTAAATATGTACAAGCCTCTTTTGCCAGATTTTTCGTATTTAGATCAAATTGTTCAAGTTTTTTGTTTTTTAAATGGGTAAGTTTTGCCGTGAAATCCTTATTGGATGAAGAGATAAAAGTGCCATGAATGGTCCAATATTCTTTGGATTGAAAAATCTCGATTTCAGCTTCACGTTCGCATACAAGACGCAAGGCAACAGATTGGACTCGTCCTGCACTTCGGGATCCAGGTAATTTTCGCCATAAAATTGGTGATAATGTAAAGCCTACCAGATAATCAAGTGCACGTCGTGCAAGATATGCTTCAATCAAAGGTTGGTCCAGTTTCCGGGGATGTTGAATAGCGTATTGAACTGCCTGTTTGGTAATTTCATTGAAGGTAATACGCTCGACATTAATATTTTTAAGTAATTTCTTTTCATTCAGGATGGATTGGACATGCCAGGAAATTGCTTCCCCCTCACGATCGGGGTCAGTGGCAAGATAAAGTGTTTTGGCATTTTTTAAGGCCTGGGCAATCGCCTTGATCTGCTTGTTTCCACGTTCATCCGTTTCCCAATCCATGGCAAAATTTTCAGTCGGCCTAACACTTCCATCCTTCGGAGAAAGATCTCGGACATGCCCGAAAGAGGCGAGAACAGTGTATTTGTTTCCAAGATATTTATTTATGGTTTTGGCCTTGGCAGGCGATTCAACAACGATGACGTCTGTCATTTTCTCTCCAGACGGATTAGTAAAAATGAGTTCTGCAATTAGAAACAGAATACTATCTTTTCTTTAGTAAGAAGCAACTGCTATTTTGGTTTTTAATTAATTTTTTAAATGGATATGATTTACATATTAAAACGAAAATGGAAGAAAAATTCAAGAATTTGTTTGATTTCCTCATTTTAAAATATAGCCATTATGGCAAAGAAAAATTTTTTGCTGGATTTCAAGCAAGGTAAGAGCACTCTGAATTTCATTGGTAGGGTAATGAACATTTCTCAAGATTAGATCGATAGGTGTAGGGGTGGCAGAAAGTAGGAAGAGAATATCATCTTCAATTGTTCTTGAATTGTTTTTATCAGGTATATTGACCTGTGGAAAATTCTTGTTCTGGTGGGATATGTTTTCAGGTTCAGGAGAATAGGTAAAAAGATCTGTATTGGAAGGGGTGTTTTCTTGGATAAGGGGATGGGGGAGTTCGGATATTATATCCATGGCATTTTCTGTTAATATAGCCCCCATTCTAATCAAGTTATTGCTTCCTTTACAACGTGGATCAATGGGAGATCCTGGTACTGCAAAAACGGGACGGTTATAATCAAGCGCTTGTTTAGCCGTGATAAGACTGCCGGAATGCTGGGCAGCCTCAATGACAATACATCCCCAGCTCAATCCAGCAATAATACGGTTTCTGCGTGGGAAATGCATGGCTTGAGGTTGGGTTCCAATAGAAAATTCAGTTAAAACAACCCCTTTTTCTGCTATTGATTTTTGAAGGTCTTTATGTTCTGTTGGATAAAAAATATCGATTCCACAACCAATTACGGCAATGGTGAAACCTGTGTATAAGGCCCCTTTATGAGCTGCTTTGTCAATACCTCTGGCTAGACCAGAGGTTATGCCAATTTGATGTGCGGACAGATCAGCCGCAAGATTTTCTGCCATTTTAATGCCATGTATAGAAGCATTACGCGCCCCGACAATAGCAACATTTCTCTTTTTTAATAACTCGATATTGCCTATGGCAATCAGAATAGGAGGGGCATCTTCAAGCATATCAAGCAAGGGCGGATATTCCAGAGTTCCACGAAGAACGAATTGCCCACCCAATTCAAGTGTTTGATCAATTTCTCTATGAAGTTTTTTATTATCAGGAACTTGAAATTTTTTTGTTGAATCTTTTGAACGTTTTAATTTTGGTAAAATTTCCAAAACAGCTTCAGGGGTTTGATAATGGTCAAGTAATTGTCGATAACGGATTCCACCGATCCCTTCCGTTCTAGCAAGTTTTAAATATGGAAGTAATTGTTTTACAGATAGGGTGGAAGACAATGGTTTTTTGGACATTTAGCTTAATTTGTTTGTTTTTTTTCACCAATCCGAGGTTCTGTACCGTTGCTGAGACGGTATATGTTGGTTCTATGACGAAAAAATATGAGTAAACTTATAAGAAGGGCGGGAAATAAAAGAGGGGTTTTAAGATCAAGATGATTAAAAATCATAATGAATAAAGGCCATGCAACAAATGCGGACAATCCACCTACAGAGGAAATTCGGGACAGTCTGGCGGCAAGTAACCATACAATACATGATAATAGGCCAGCAATAGGTGTTAAGGCAAGGCTGACACCTAACCCCGTAGCAACACCTTTTCCACCTTTGAAATTTATCCAAACGGGAAAACAATGGCCGACTACTACAAAAATTGCGGCAAGTGATTCGGCCTGAACTGTATAGTTAATGGCAAAAATATAGGCACACCATATTGCAAAAGAACCTTTCCCCATATCGAGTAAAAGAGTTAAAACCGCTAGTTTTTTTTTGCCTGTACGTAAAACATTTGTGGCGCCAATATTGCCTGAACCGATTTGGCGAATATCTCCCATTCCACCAATATAGCTAACCAACATTCCAAAAGGAATGCTGCCAATCAGATAGGACAAAAAGATAATGCCTGCCATTAATGTCCATGCATATTGGGGTATATGCCAAATCATAGGGTCTCTCTTTTGTAAATACAGCGTCCCATTTTCCAGGTTCCAAGGACGACACCTGGAAGGACACGATTGTCAAATGGGGTGTTTTGAGCCCGTCCTGGTAATTTTCCCGCTTCAACCTGCCAGGTTTGATCCGGATCAAACAAGCATAAATCTGCAACATTTCCTCTGGCAAGCGTTCCGATAGGTTGACGCAGGATTTTCGCAGGATTGTTACATAAAAGTGAAATAGCCTTTGCGAGGGGCAGATTGCCATTTTTGACTTGAATAAGGGTAACACTTAAAAGGGTAACTAGCCCTGTCCCGCCCGGAGCCGCCTCTGCAAACGGTAAACGTTTGTCATCCACATCTCTTGGAAGATGATCCGAGGCGATTGCATCAATGGTTCCATCTGCCAATCCCTGACAGATTGCAAGACGATCCGCTTCGGAACGGAGTGGTGGGGAAAGTTTGGCATAGGTTCTAAAATCACCAATGGCCTCTTCATTCAAGTCAAAATAGACCGGGGCGGTATCACAGCTTATATTCAATCCCTTTGATTTTGCCTGTCGAATTAGATTAAGTCCCTCCGCGGTGGAAATATGTCCAAAATGTAATCGACAATTTGTTTGTTCCGCCAATCGTAAATCACGGGCAATCATAATTGCTTCAGCCGCAGTTGGGACAGAAGGCAAACCAAGTCTTGTTGCCAGCTCTCCCTGGGTGGCACTGCTATTTTTGGCCAGACTGGGGTCTTCGGGATGCTGAATGATCAATCCGTCAAATCCACTTGCATAGGCCATGGTCTGCATCATCAAACGGGTATCTGCAAGCGCCTTGTCTCCGTCCGTGAAACCAATGGCGCCAGCCTCTTGAAGCAAGCCTATTTCTGCAAGTTCCTTTCCCTCACAACCAACAGTTAATGCACCATAAGGAAGAATGGACACCGATTTTGTTATTTCACCCTTGGCCTTTAGCAGGGTTACCAACGCGGGATTATCGATGGCGGGGTTACTATTGGGTAGAATTGCCATGGTGGTTATCCCACCTGCAGAAGCTGCTTCTGCTGCGGTGGCAATGGTTTCCCTATATTCAAATCCAGGCTCTCCCACGGTTACACGCATATCAACAAGACCAGGACAAAGAATGGCTCCTTTTCCATCAATGACATCGCAATCTGATGGTTGCCCTTCTGTTTCCGGAAGATCTATCCCGGCAATTTTATCATTTTTGACAAGAAGTTTTCCCGGTTGATCCAATCCTGATTGAGGATCAATTAAATGGACATTGGTGAAAAGAATCGGTTTCATGGCTGCGCCTTTATGTGAGAGAATTTTTCAAGAACTGCCATTCTTACGGCAACACCCATTTCGACTTGTTCCTGTATGACGCTTTGATGTGGATCATCGGCAACATGACTGTCAATCTCTATTCCTCGGTTTAATGGTCCGGGATGCATGACCAATGCATTTGACTTTGCAAGGTTTAACCGTCTTCGATCCAGTCCAAAGAAACGAAAGTATTCACGGGTACTTGGGATTAATCCAGCACTCATTCTTTCTCTTTGAAGACGCAACATCATGATAACATCAACATTTTTAACCCCTTCATCCATTGAGTAATAAGGGGTGGCACCCATTTTAGCGATTGTTGAAGGCAACAAGGTTCTTGGACCAATAACTCTTACATTGCAACCCATTGTGTTAAGAAGGATTATGTTTGAACGGGCAACTCGGCTATGAGCTATATCTCCACATATTGCAACAGTCAAACCTGTCAATTTTCCAAAGTGGCGACGAATTGTTAATGCATCAAGCAAAGCCTGGGTGGGATGTTCATGAGTTCCATCGCCGGCATTGATGACACTTGCATCGACCTTTTGGGCAAGAAGCGCAGGGGCACCAGATTGTGCATGTCGAATGACAAGCAAATCAGCTCGCATAGCGTTTAAGGTATAGGCCGTATCCAGTAATGTTTCCCCCTTGCTGACCGAAGAAGTGGAAACGGACATGTTAATGACATCAGCACCCAGACGTTTCCCCGCCAGTTCGAAAGATGTACGAGTTCGGGTACTATTTTCAAAAAACAGGGTGATTAACGTACGTTCTCTCAACAGATTGCGAGGGGTCTTGCGAGAACGGTTTAGTAAGGCATAGTTTTCTGCCCGATCCAATAATATTTCAATTTGGTCTTCGGGAAGTCCTTCTATACCAAGAAAATGCTGTCCAAAGGAATTAACCATTAATTACGGCTCCTAATCTAGCCAAAACCTCATTTTTGCCTAATGCGAGAAGTGTATCATCAATTCCTGGCGACATGGTGCTTCCCGTTACAGCCGCCCGTAAAGGCTGGGCAACTTTACCCAATTTCAGGTTTTCCTTTTCAGCAAATGCATGTAGACAGTTATTGACAGACTCTTTTGTGAATTCAGGTAGTTTATTCAGTTCCATGACAAGTTTACTCAACAAGGCACGATTATTTTCATTCAATAATTTTTGTGCCTTGTCCGTAAAATTTAATGGAATTGACATACAAAGGAAAGAAGCATTTTCAGCCAATTCATTCAGATTTTTTGCGCGTTCTTTCAATCCAGGCATTAACAGTTTGATTTTCTGTTCATTATTCTGGCTTAAATCAAGGTCTTTCCGTCCCTTCAAACGAGACAATACATCTTTGGTTAGTCTTACATCATCTGCCTGTCTTAACCAGTATCCATTAACATGTGTTAATTTGGCATAATCCATTCGAGATGGAGAACGGCCAACACCATCCAGATCAAATAACCTAATTTGATCTTTCCGACTAAGTATTTCCTCATCTCCATGACCCCAGCCTAATCTAAGCAGGTAGTTACATAAAGCCTCAGGCAAATATCCTTCATCACGAAATTCAACAACCGAACTTGCACCATGTCGTTTGGACAATTTCGCACCATCGGGACCATGAATAAGAGGAAGGTGGGCAAATTTGGGAATATTCCATTCCATCGCGCGATAGATCATTAATTGTCTAAAACTATTGGTTAAATGGTCATCGCCACGAATAACGTGGGTGATATTCATGTCATGGTCATCGCAGACAACAGCGTGTTGATATGTTGGTGTTCCATCAGCGCGTAGGATAATCATGTCATCCAGTTCGATATTGGCGACGGTGACCTTTCCTTGAACAAGGTCTTGAATAACAGTTTCACCTTCTTTGGGGGCCTTGATGCGAACGGTATAAGGTGCATTGGAGGGTGCCTCGGATGGATCACGGTCACGCCAGTATCCGTTATAACGGGGAGGTTTTCCCTCAGCCAGTGCCTTGGCACGCATTTGAGCCAAATCCTCTGGTGTGCAGAAACATTTATAGGCTTTTCCTGTCTCGAGAAGATGAAGGGCGATTTCCTGGTGTCTTTTAATTCTTGTCGATTGAAAAACAGGCGGTTCGTCAGGTGTTAACCCCATCCATACCAGTCCATCAAGAATAACATCAACAGCTTCTTGAGTGGAACGCTCTCTGTCAGTATCCTCAATCCGTAATAAGAATTCGCCATGATGATGTTTGGCATAAAGATAGTTGAATAGTGCAGCGCGAGCATTGCCAATATGAAGCAATCCCGTTGGACTTGGAGCAAAACGTGTACGAACGGTCATGGGTATCTTTCTTGCACGTAGAATGAAAAGTGAATTGAAATAATGTTTATATTAATTATTAAAAATAAAGATATGAAGTCTAGAAAAAAAATATTTTTATGGAGTTTTTGAACTATCTTAGACAGCATAAAAAATGTCATTGCTCTGTTGGCAAGGGAAACTGACCATTCGAAATTATGGATGCCTGTGTTATTGGGTCTTGGAAGTCTGATTTATTTCACTCTTACGAGCGAACCAGATTTATCATATGGTTTTATATTTTCAATATTCGGTTTGATAGGAATGGCAGTCATTCGATGGCGTTATCCCCTTCAACTAAATCTCTATATTTTTCACTGTGTTGTTTTTTTATTGGGATCAGGGTTTTGTCTTGCATGGTTACAAACACATCGACAGGAACCTTTTTACCGTTTGCCAACGCATGCGGCCACAATGAAAGGAAAAATTCGTCGAATGGAGATTTTATCAAGTGGAAAAACCCGCATTTTAGTGCATCATGTTCATTTTTTATCATATCCAGAATCTGAACAGAAAGAATGGCATCGATATATTCAAATTACATTATTCCGTACCGATAATTCCCAAATTAATGTCGGAGATTGGATAGAGGTTAAAGCGATGCTGAAGCATCCATTCCCTCCAGTTAGAATGGCGAGTTATGATTTGCAATTTCATGATTGGTTTAAAAATATTGGTGCTTATGGATATGCTATCGCTCCTATTAACGTAATTAGAAAAAGTGATAAAAACTCAATACAATTGATACGTGAAAAAATAGCCTGTCGTATCAGGATTTTATTGCCTGGTGAGACTGGTGCAATTGCGCAAATTCTATTAACCGGAATTGATGCGAATTTATCTCAAGAAAACAGACATGTTTTTGCTGTGGCCGGACTGGCCCATTTATTGGCCATTGCTGGTCTGCATCTGGGAACGGTGATGTTGATTGTTGGCGGTACAGTACGCTGGCTTTTATTGCGAAGTGAGTATATTGCCTTGCATTGGCCAGTGAAAATGATTGCGTTATCAATTGGATGGATTGCAGGTTGTATCTATTTTCTTCTTACAGGAGTTCATTTGCCGGCAATTCGTAGTCTGATAATGGCAAGTTTGATCGTTTTCGCCCTGTCTATGGATCGTCGAAGTTTATCAATGCATAATTTGATGCTGGCAGCATTGATGATTTTGATTTTTTCACCCTCATCGATCATGAACGTATCCTTTCAAATGTCTATGGCAGCTGTGATGGCTATAATTGCAGGATATGGTTGGGGATATGACCGTTTTTTGAAAAAATCCAAGAACACTTTTGGTTTAAAAAAATTTTTTTTCTATATTTTGGAGGCTGCATGGATCAGTTTCTTGGCTGGCTTGGCAGTATGTCCAATTGTTATGGCTCATTTTCATGAACTGAATTTATATTTTATTTTGGCAAATTTGATTGCGGTTCCTGTAACAATGTTTTTGATCATGCCAACTGGATTACTATCCCTGGTAACTATCGGGACAGGAATTGATTATTATTTTTTACATTTGATGGCGTATGGAATTAATTTGGTAATTAATACAGCCCGAATTGTTAATGATTTCCCTTATGCGGTTATATGGGTTAAGGATATGCCTGGATGGGGGTTGACATGCTATTTTATTGGATTATGCATTATCTGTTTATGCGTGACACGATTAAAAAGTATCGGCATTCTTCTGATTACGATAGGGATTATATCCTGTTTATGGGGTAAAAATCCTGATCTGGTAACCTCTGCGGATGGACAAATGATTGCCATTCGACGAACTGGGTTTATATGGGTAATTTGTCAGCATGGATGCAACAAATATACGATTGAGGGATGGAAACGATACTTGGGTGTATCAAAAGTGAGAATTCAATTTTCTCACAATCATGACAGAAATATTCTTTGCAAGGATTTTTATTGCAAATTGCTGGATGAACATGTTTTGATCATATTAAAAAAACCTGAGAATTTCTTTTCCCAAGCTGAAATATGTCATGCTATGCGGTTGGAAATTTCTTTATTATGGGAACAGCGTTTATGTCCTGATATATCATTCGTTGATAAAGAAAAAAACTGGGTATATGGATCACATAGCATATGGTTGAATTCAAACAAGATCAAAAATGATTTGTCATTAAGAGGCAATCGTCCATGGGTTATGGAACCAATTCAACGTGGTATTCCGAATTTACCCGAAGCTTTGAGTGAATAAATCAAAATGGACTTATGTTTTTATCTTGGTAATGGCATATTTGCACAACAGGACAGTGCCAGCATTCAGGTTTTTTAGCCTTACAGCAATAGCGTCCATGTAAAATCAACCAATGATGTGATTTCGCAATCAATTCTCGGGGAATATTTGTTACTAGATTTTTTTCAACATCGAGGGGTGTCTTGCCGGGAGCTAGACCCGTGCGATTGCCTATTCGAAATATATGCGTATCAACTGCCATGACAGGTTGATCAAAAGCAACACTTAATACTACATTCGCCGTTTTTCTTCCAACACCGGGTAAAGCTTCCAAAGCCTCTCTCGTTTGCGGGACTTGCCCATTATAATTTTCGATCAATTGTTTGGAAAGCGCTATAACATTTCGGGATTTGGCACGCCATAAACCGATGGAATTGATAAAGGGAACTAATTTTTCCTCACCAAGAGCAACCATTGCTTCAGGTGTAGATGCAATCTTGAACAATTTATTTGTGGCTTTATTAACAGATATGTCAGTTGCCTGAGCCGACAAAACAACGGATACTAGAAGCGTGTAGGGTGAAGAATAATTCAGTTCAGTTTTAGCGTCCGGACGTGCCTTGGCAAGAAGACGAATGAATTCCTTGATTTCTTTCTTATTCATTGCCTTTGCTAAAGGTGTTTCTTTATCTGCTTTAATAATCATGGAAAAATTTTAATTAAGCAAATGGTAACTTTTTCCCACCAAGAATATGAAAGTGAAAATGGAAAATTTCTTGACCGGAATTCCTGCCAATATTGCTGATAATGCGATAACCATCTTTGTCAAGACCCAATAAATTGGCTACATGTGCAACAGCCTTGGTAAAAGCCACAATTTCTTCGGGGGCTGCACGTTGAGAAAAATCAGCATAGGAGGTATAAGGGTTTTTGGGAATGACCAAGGCATGAATTGGTGCCTTGGGGGCTACATCGTGAAACGCCAACACATATTCATTTTCATAAATTGTTTTTGCTGGAATTTCTTTTTTCAAAATTTTAGCAAATATATTTTGAGAATCGTAACGAACTGAAGTTGAAGCCATTGTTTCACCTGTTATTTTGAAGATTTTAAATTACGAGAAGCCTTTTCCTCGATCCCGCTTATTTTCTCTCTTTTATGAAGTTCCGCCCAAACATCTTCAGGCGATATATCTGTTATAACCCACATGGCCAACAAATGATACAAAACATCGGCACTTTCACTGATCAGGTTTTGTGGATTTTTTGTGGCACATTCAATCAGGCATTCAATAGCTTCTTCACCGAATTTCTGTGCAACCTTGTGTGACCCTTTTTTCAGTAATTTGGCGGAATAGCTTTTTTGAGGGTCATTATTTTTTCTTTCTTCAATCTTTTTATATAGACGATCAAGAATTTCACCATTTAGATTGGATTTCATACCTTGTTTCCTTTATTAAATACAGATCAGGAAAGGCGGACGGGAATGTTGTTTCCTGCCAGAGACTTTTTTACCTGCTCAATCGTAAATTGGCCAAAATGAAAAACGCTGGCTGCAAGTAATCCTGTTGCTCCCGTTTGCGCGCCTTCGGTAAAATGTTGTAATTGACCCACACCCCCCGAAGCAATCACAGGGACATTAACATTACTGTTAATTGCTTTCAGAAGATCAAGATCAAAACCTTTTCCCGTACCATCACGATCCATGCTGGTAATTAAAAGCTCACCAGCACCACGTCTGGTCATTTCCTTTGCCCATTGAATGACATTAATACCCGTTGGAGTACGACCACCATGACTGTAGACCTCCCATGAACCTTTATTATCAGATCGTGCGTCAATAGCAACAACGATACATTGACTGCCAAATTTATTGGCTCCATCATTAACAAGATCCGGATTTTTAATGGCTGCGGAATTAATGGCGCATTTATCCGCTCCTGCTAAAAGAAGCGCACGTATATTGTCCGGTGTACGAATACCCCCGCCAACAGTCAAAGGAAGAAAAATTTTTTCCGCTGTACGATTCACCACATCAATGATGGTGTTTCTGTTTTCATTGCTTGCGGTTATATCCAGAAATGTCAATTCATCGGCACCTGCCTTATCATAAACCAATGCCTGTTCAACGGGATCACCGGCATCACGTAGGGAGATAAAATTGACTCCCTTGACCACACGTCCGTTCTTGACATCAAGACAGGGAATGACACGGGTTTTCAACATGTTTCCAACACCCTTAAAGCGTCATTGATCCGAATGCGTCCATCATAGAGGGCTCGACCAACAATTACACCCTCTATTCCTGGCTCCTGATTGGCAACGTTTCGTAATGCCTCAATATGTGCAAGGTTACCAATGCCTCCACTGGCGATAATCGGTATCTGGAGATGATGGGCAAGATTGGCAGTTTGTTCAAGATCAAGTCCGGATAACATGCCATCTCGTTCAATTTCAGTAAAGATAATGGCAGAAGCACCGCTGTCCTGTAAACGTAAGGCGAGGTCCAGGGCTTTCATTTCAGAGGTTTCCGCCCAACCTTCGGTGGATACATATCCTTTTTTGGCATCAATACCAATCACGATTTGACCAGGAAAGGATTTGCAGGCCTGATAAACTAGTCTGGAATTTTTAACGGCGACACTACCGAGAATAACTCTTTTTATGCCCTTATAAAGCCAATATTCGATAGCATTTAGGTCCCGTATTCCACCTCCAAGTTGAACAGGCACCTGAGAATTGGCAAGAATGCTTAAAATAGCTTCTGTATTAACAGATTTTTTTGCAAAGGCACCATCAAGATCAACAACATGTAACCATTTACAACCCTGATTATTCCAGTTTCGAGCTTGTTCACCGGGATTGTCAGAATATATTGTTGCCTGATCCATTTCACCCTGACGTAATCGAACACATTGACCATTTTTCAAATCAATCGCGGGATATAATGTTAGGGGATGGACTGCTGAAGAAAAGCTGGACATAAATAAGTTACACTTCATGAAGTTAAAATTATGGTAGGTTCAAAAAGGATTTATATAGAAAATATCCCCTGAAAATTTGCCCGTTGATTTTTCGATAATAAGGGTGGGTTGCCCAATGATGATATCCATTTTTCAAATAAAACTGAAATAATTTTTTCTGACTTTCATCAATTTGCACATTAATGATCGGGAAACCTAGTTGGGCAATAGTCTGTTCGATTTTTAGAAGTAAACGTTTACTGACGCCGACATTTATGGCATAGGGTGCAACTGCAAAAATGGTGATTTCTGCAGCAATATAGGGAGTTTCCTCTTCCTTTAGTGGTGTTTCAACCTCGCAAAATGCGACAATATGTCCATCCATTCGACCTGTGAAAAGAGTTTTTTCGGGAACAAGTAACGATCCCTTTATATAGCTTTCCAACAATTGTCTTGGTGGTGCCTTAACCCAGCGACAATGATAACCAGCCAATATCGCGGCTTCCAGAGATTCACAGATTGCATGCAAATCATCATCATTATCAAGGGTGGTAATTTGTTCTAATTCGATTTTTGGAAGTAGGTTTGAGTTGATGTTATCCATTGTAATTAATAAATACTTGCTAAGCGGGGGTAGGATTCCATCTTAGGAAATTTGCCAAAATATGTAATCCAACCTGTTGACTCTTTTCGACATGAAACTGCGTGCCAATCGCATTCTTTTTGGCGATGATGGCCGGAATGGATATGCCATAATCGGTTGTGGCGATAATATCCTTGTTATCTTCAGCGGACAAAGCATATGAATGGACAAAATATGCATGATCACCTGGATTTATTCCATTCATAACAGGATGTGCATTTACTTTAAAATTTAGTTCATTCCATCCCATATGGGGTAAAGGTAAATCTGTTGTATCGATAGGTTTTATTTTACCCTGGATCCATCCCAAACCTTTGGTTGTTTTATGTTCCAATCCCTGTTCAGCCATTATTTGCATGCCAACACAAATTCCTAGGAAAGGGGTCCCTTGCCGAACTTTGGCATTTAACGATTCAAGCAAACCGGGAATGGATTGCAATCCACTCATGCAATCTGCAAACGCTCCCTGACCAGGTAATATAAGACGGTCCGCATTTTGAATATGTTCTGGTTTGTTGCTGATTTCAACATCAACAGGCAGATTGATCATGTGGGCCGCCGCAATCAGGGCGCGTTGAGCGGAGGCAAGGTTTCCGCCGTTATAATCAATAACAATAATGCTGTCGGGTTTATGTTTCATGAATTGATATAGTTTGTTAAACGGGGTTTTTTATCAAGTAAACGAAGAAGGGCAAATTTCTTATTGGGTGCGGCAATTACGGTTTGAAGATTCCATCCTGCCCATTGCAATTCCGTTCTTTGAAAGTGGAAGGCAAAGCAACCTACTATAAAATGTACCAAAGCCATCAAGAAGAAAGATGGATGTATCCAGATAACCAGTGAAAAACAAATACTTAAAAGAATTAATCCATGAATCCAGCTTTTTTGGACAAAAAGACCAACAGGTCCAAGTATAAATACGAGCCAGGAAAAACCCTCAGGCACTAGTTTTAATTCGGAAGGTTGGTTTTGGTTTGCATAGACAGTAAAATATTTCACAACACACCTTTGGTTGATGGAATGGAATGCAAAGCACGTGAATCGAATTCACAAGCCATTCGCAAAGCACGTGCAGCTGCTTTAAATGTTGCCTCGGCAATATGATGGGAATTACGACCCGCATGCAATATAGCATGCAGATTCAAATGGGCGCTCATCACAAACCCACGAAAAAATTCTTCAAATAATTCGGTATCCATCTTTCCTATCTTTTCTGTTGGAAAAGACACGTTCCATGCCAGGTATGGGCGACCAGAAATATCGATAACGACTTCGCTCAAGGCCTCATCCAGAGGAACAGAGGCTTGTCCAAACCGACAGATTCCTTTTTTCTCTCCAATCGCTTTCTGGAATGCTTGACCCAAAGTTATGCCGACATCTTCCACTGTATGATGAAAATCAATATGTAGATCGCCTTTGACCATTATGTCCAAGTTAAACAAGCCATGTTTGGTAAGAGCTGTCAGCATGTGGTCAAAAAAACCGATTCCCGTTTCGATATTGGACTGACCTGCTCCATCAAGATTCAGGGTGAGCTGGATATCTGTTTCCGAGGTTTTGCGATGTACGGATACCTGTCTTTGCGTATTCATAAAAGATAACTTTAAAATATAAATTATATTTGACATTCAATTAATAACTTGCTTTTGCCGGAATGCCAAGATTAAAGAGTAAGAAATGAAATTATGAAATGATGAATTTCTTATGAATAAAACTTAAATTCATAATACTTTTTACGTATTTTTGTCTCGAGGAAATTACAGTAAGTTTAGATTTGATATGAAACTTACATTATAAATGGTAAAATTATAAATAACTTTATTGTAATGGATAATTTTATGTCAAATATTGATTTTCTGCTTTCTCGTTTTTCATGTGGTTCATTAACTCAACCTGCGCCAAATGACGATGAATTGCATCAAATTTTATCAACAGCGATGCGGGCTCCTGATCATGGGCGCTTACGTCCCTGGCGTTTTGTGATTATTGGTAAAGAGTATCGAGAAAAATGGGTAAGATCATTGGAAAAGATCCTTACAAAACCGGATTCTTGTTATCCCCCCGCTTATATAACCAAAATAGTGCAAAATTTTTCGAATGCCCCTTTGATCTTGGCACTTGGATTTCGTCAATTTCATGATGACAAGACGTCTATCTCCCTTGATGAACAGTTGATGGCAGCATCAGCAGCAACCATGAATATATTGAATGCTGTCCATGTTCTGGGATTTGGTGCAAAATGGATTACAGGCCCCATTGATGTTCCTGAAATTACGGAATTATTGGGACTGAAAAAACCGTATAGAATGATCGGGTTTATGTTTATCGGAACACCAGTGGAAGGATCTGAGGCACCTCCACGGGTTTCAGTGGATGATTATGTCGCTAACTGGCAGGGAAGTGCAGTAAATTTCAAAATTGATTCATAAATAGTTAAAGAGATGAAACGATGTTAAAGATTAAAGATATGATGGATGTTGTTGTGATTGGCGGGGGTCCTGCAGGATTAAGTGCGGCATTGTCCCTGGAAGGAATTGGACTGAAAGTCACTGTTATTGATCCAGCCCCAATGACAGCTTTGCAAGAACCTTCTTTTGATGGTCGTGAAATAGCTTTGACCCATCATTCCGTTTCATTGATGAAATCAATGGGGATATGGGACCGTATTCCTGAAGATGAAATTTCTTCGCTCAGGGAGGCCAGGGTTGAGAATGGGGAAGAAAACAATCCTTTGATTTTTGACACGCAGGGAAAGGGCGAAGAGGCTCTTGGCTATCTTGTCCCAAATCATCTGATCCGAAAGGCAACATTTGAAGAGGTTCAATCTCGTGAAGGGATTACTGTTTTATCCAAGACACGCTGTAATAAATTAAATTGCTTTGTTGATTATGCCCGGGTTGAATATTCCAATGCAGATCAGGACGATGCAGTTTTTTCTACAAAACTGGCTGTTGTAAGTGACGGACGTTTCTCCAAAATAAGAGACAGTCTTGAAATTGGATATTTGCTGCATGATTTTCATCGTCATATGATGGTATGTCGTATGAAGCATGAGTTGCCTCATCATCAAGTTGCCTTGCAATGGTTTGACAAAGGACAGACTGTTGCCTTACTGCCATTGAATAATAATGTCACTTCTGTTGTATTGTCTCTTCCTCCTGATGAAATGAATCGGGTCAGATCGTTGGAAGCCGAACAATTCAATCTGGAAATAATGAAACGCATACATGGACGGCTTGGAAAAATGGAGCTTGTTTCCACCCGGCATGTTTATCCTTTGAAAACTGTATTTGCCAACCGGTTTGAAACAAGACATGCTGCCTTGGTCGGCGATACGGCTATTGGAATGCATCCTATCACAGCCCATGGTTACAATTTTGCCCTGATTGCCCAGGAAATCCTGGCAGATGAAGTTTTGGCAGGTTTAAAAAGGGGAGAGGAAATCGGCACATCGAAACAATTGCGTCATTTCGAAAAACGGTTAAGAATCAAAACCATGCCGATGTTTACCCTGACAAACACTATTGCAACGCTTTATACACGTGAAGAAAAGGGATTGTGGAAATTAAGGAGGTTAGGTATTAAAACGGCCAATTTACTAAAGCCTGTTAAGAATAAAGTCGTGGATACCCTAATTGATAAAACCACAACATTGCCTTCTCCAAAATCGATTTTATCGAAAAGATTTTGATTATAGTTAAATTTTTAATGCGAATAATAAAAAATTATTCGCCTTTTTTATATCATCGTTATAATTTTTATAATTTAATAAAATTATTATTGGATTGATTATGAAAATTAAAAGAGCAATTAAGCTTAAGAAAGTAGTAATTCATAAGTATAAATCTTTTACAGAGGAACAGGAAGTTAACATTGAAGATGATATCACAGT
>NZ_JAXOQA010000011.1:0-41535 GCF_047307945.1 Commensalibacter sp. A3DC
TAACTCTCAATTTTATTAAATTATTTTTTTAAAAATTTTATTAATATTCATAATGTTATAAGAAACTACACTTACAGAATCAAATAAATGCCAAGCCTTTTATAAAGTAACCATGTTTTTTTAAATATATATGCCTTTAATAATTATTATTCTGTTTACAAAATGTTATAAATACGTAAATATTACTTATAAAGAATTATAAATATTAAATAAACTGCAACGATATTGCAGAAATTGTTTCGAAACATTTTAGAAAGAATTAATATATAATGGCAGACAATAATAAATCCTCAAAAATAGAGGAAGAAATTATACAAGATAGAAATTATCATATTACTCGTAGAATGGTAACCATTCATAACCAGAATACCACCTTCGTCAATGCGACAATTCATGCTTATTATGACCAGGCAACCGGAAAAACCATGTACAAAGTCACCGGTGCTGATACTTGTTTTGGCGCACCTGATGGTATTTATGAAGGACCCATCAATATATCTGGAGGTAAATTAATTGTAGAGAATGGTGCGGTTGCCACTGATTTGATAGTAATTACCAGTGATGGGCAATGGCCAACCGTTGACATTCAAAATGGTGGAATACTTCAAAATTCAAATGTTTATAACGCCTGGTTAAATATTGAAGATGGTGGTTTATCTCAAAACAACACGTATACATCAATAAATATGGCAGACATATGCAAGGGTATCCAAGGCATTTCAAAAAATGATACTTTTGGTGGATATAATAACGGGCAGATTTATGATTCACATCTTATCTCTGCGAATGGTGCCTATCATTTTACACCTGACAATGGCATTGTCAGTGGGTTCAATTTACTGAATAATGCCAAAATAATAAATCCTATTATCAAAGGTGAACCAACGGTTGGTAATTTCACATTAAATGGCGGTACAGAATTTGGAAATATAGATGTAAAAAATAATTATATAAATAATATAAACCAAACATTGGTAAGATTGAATGAAAATCCTGTTTTTATCGGTGGAGACTGGGTTGCAAGCCTGGATCCGGATACTGGAAGAACAGTTTATACAAATAATATCACGAAAATTATCGTTGAAGGCCCTATCAATCTTGTGGACATTAATTCCTTGACCATCAATAAAGGAGCTATTGTTGAACATCTCAGGGTAACAATAAATACAAGATCAGCTGATTCCACTATTAACAATTATGGGACTCTTAAAGATTCCATATTATCAAACAGCACCATTAATAATCACGTTGGCGCAGTAACAGAAAATAACACCTTTTATTCCATAAATTACAATGGCGCAAAAGGCTCTGTTACTAAGCATGATTTTTTCTATCAGTCTGCCACCGCTCCTTTTTGCGCATCAGATTCGAACGGTCAGAACCGAGTTGTCGATTTAACACAAGGGGGTGTTTTTGATGGATCTTATGTTGGTGTTGACAAGGGTGCCGGAACATACCAGGTATTGGTAAACGGTGGTATAATCAACAACCAGGACAATTCCGATCCTTGTTTCTTGGAAGGCACAATGATAGCCAGCCCTAAAGGTTTAATAGCCGTTGAACATATTAAAGAGGGGGACCAAATAATCACCTATCTTGACGGTAAAGAAAAACCGTCTCCTGTTATTTGGGTAGGTCATCGTACAATCAAAGTCAAAACAACCCTTAATGACGAGAATGCCGGATATCCTGTACGTATTATCAAAAATGCGATCACTGATGGTGTTCCTTTTAAGGATATGTTGATTACAGCCGAACATTGCATGTTCTTTAAGAATCATTTCATTCCGGTTCGCATGCTGATTAATGGATCCACCATCTTTTATGATCATTCAATTAAAGAATATACCTATTATCACATTGAAACTGAAGAACACGCAATCATCAAAGCTGATGGCGCTCTGACTGAAAGCTATCTGGATACAGGACATCGCTCCGTATTCAATCACGACCAAAAAGTGATCAGCATTATCAATCGGGGAAAAAGCTGGAATATTGATTCAGCAGCTCCCTTGGGAACAACAAAGGAATTGGTTGAGCCTATTTTCAGTCAGTTAATGAATAGGGCTAAAGATTTAGGTTATAAAATTGAACTGCCTGAAAAAAGCATCACCAATGACAGTGCATTGCGCCTGGTAACCAATACTGGAACAACTTTGACCAAACTATATCAAAAAGAAGGATATGTTGCTTTTAAGATTCCACCAGACACCGTATATGTACGTTTAGTTTCTCGTGCGAGCTGCCCAAACCGGGTTATCGGTCCCTACATTGATGACCGTCGCATACTCGGTGTTTTAATTGGAAATGTGACGCTTTTGCGTAAAAACCAAGCATTCTCCCTAACAGAGCACCTCTCCTCTCATACCTTGGATGGCTGGCATACACGGGAAAATGCCAATGCTCGCTGGACTAATGGTAATGCTGTAATAAATATTGACAATGGCAAAGCTGACAAACCCGGCATATTGATAATCCAAGTACTATCCCATGATTATTATATTAATGAAAAATCAGAGTATCAACAACAATTACATATAGCCTGATTTATTTAGAGTTTAAGATTTGGACAATAATTCAGTCCAAATCTTAATCGATATTAAATATACCCCTTGAACCATCTGACAAAATATTCGACACCGTTTTTTAGGTTTGTTTTGGGTAACCAGCCCGTTTTTTGTTTGATTTTGCCAATATCTGAAAGTGTCGCCTCAATATCCGTATTAGGGCGAGTTACATAATTGATCAATGCTTTCTTACCAAGATAATTTTCCAAATATACAATAAGTTTTTCAACCCGTTCCTGACAATTATTCCCGATATTATATACGTCATAATCCTCCAGGGTGGAACAATCAAATAAACTTGTTAATGCACCCACTACATCATCAATGTAGGTAAAATCACGTGAAAGATTATCCCCTGTATATAATGTGATTGGCTGTTGATGTTCAATTGCCCTTGCAAATATATAGTATGCCATATCAGGTCTACCCCATGGACCATATACTGTAAAAAACCGTAATCCCGTTTGTTTCAGGCCATAAACATGACTGTAACTATAGGACAATAATTCGGCAGACCTTTTGGAAGCCGCGTAAACCGAACCCGGTTTATCGACGCGATCTTTTTCACTGAAAGGAATCTTTTTATTCAACCCGTAGACAGAAGAAGATGAAGCATAAAAAATGCGCTCCAGTTTTTCCAATCTACGTGCTTCCTCTAATATAACCAACTGTCCTGTAACATTAGTCTGGATATAGGCAAAAGGATTTTTCAGGGAATATCTTACCCCCGCTTGTGCGGCTAAATGAACTATATAATTAATATCTCTATATTTGTCGAATAATAAGGTTATCGCCTCTTGATCAGAAATATCAACTTGATGAAAAATAAAATTTTTATATTCTTTTAATCTGTCACATCGAGCATTTTTTAAACCGATGGAATAGTAATCATTAAGATTATCCAAACCAATAACCGTTTCACCACGTTCTAACAATTTTTTTGAAATATGAAAACCGATAAATCCTGCCGCACCCGTAATCAAAAAAATCACTTTTGAGCTCTTGTCACTTAAAATTATAAAAAACGGATTATAATCAGAATTTTCCCAGATCTTCAAGTCTGAAGCCCTGCTTAATTATTTTCTAAAAACTTAACTTTACCATAAATAAATATTAATTAATTATTAAATATAATCGACAACTCATAATTAAAAATAAACTATTATTGTATCATTACTTAAAATATTTTATAATTCTTACAAATAATTATTTTAGGAGATAGTCTAATGACCAAAACAAAATACCCGCTACATCCTACTCGTAATAATTTGCATTCCAATACTAAAACCGTTGTTATCCAACTATTAAATGCCCGTCTTGCGGATGGTCTTGATATCGCGCTTATTACCAAACAGGCCCACTGGAATATGAAAGGACACAATTTTATAGGCGTTCATAAAATGATGGATGATTTCCGCAGTGAACAAAACGAGCTGAATGATAAAATGGCTGAAAGAATTGCCGCCATCGGTGGAACAGCCTTGGGAACAACTCAGGAAATCGCCAAGAATTCAAGCATTGCTGAATATCCAACAGATATCATCAGTGTCGATGACCATCTGACCGCACTTTCTGAACGATTTGCAATCTATGCCAATGCCCTTCGCAAAGCTATTGATGAAGCTGATGAGGCTGGTGATGCGGATACTTCTGACTTGTTTACCGAGGTGTCCCGTGCAATGGATCAACAACTATGGTTCCTGGAGGCACATAAACCCTATCCATCCAAGTTACACGCCAAGTAGCTTTTATCTGAAATTTTGTTTTACATAATTTGTTTTATAATCTGCTGGTATTTTTTCCAGCAGATTTTTTTATTTTCTAAAACTGTTATTATTGATTTTGTACAGATTTTTTTTCATTTGATATGGAATTATCAAAAATTGCACTATCAACCACATCCCCTACCTTGATCCCCAATTTTTCTGTTATCCCACCTTTCAACTCCAAGGTGGCGATGACCGGACCCTGGCTACTGACAGGAGCCAAACTATATGGAACCGTATTTTCAGCAATTGCTTGAATATGATGATCTACACCAATAAAAACCATATCCAGGGAAACAAGTGTATTTTTCATCCACATCATGCTACGTTGCGGGGCTGGCCACATAAACAACATTCCGCCATTTTCAGGAATTGAAGTTCTAAACATCTCCCCTACCTCTTGCTCTTTAGGGGTTTTCGCAACTTCTATTATAAAACTATGCTTTCTTCCATCTTTAGAGGAAATTGTCAGAGGTTCTTTTGCCAATTCAGCCTGCGCTTTATTTATTACATGATCGGGATTTTCTGCAACAACCTCCCGGCTCATTCCTGTAAATAATCCTACAATTCCTATTAATACTGAACTATAGCGGAAAAAAAATTTTTTCATTTTAGACATCCTGAATTTTTAAGTTAATAATGGATTAGTCTTTTTTTCAACACCAATGGTGCTACCCATTCCATGTCCGGGTATAAAGTAAATATCATCTCCCAATGTTAATAAACGCTCTTTGATGCTTTTGATCAACAGAGCTCCATTACCATATTCCCAATCAGAACGTCCTATCGTGCCCTTAAAAAGAGTATCTCCGGTAATTAACAAACGTGCAGAAGGTTCAAAATAAACTATATGACCTGGCGTATGACCAGGAATATGAATAACTTCAAAATTTATTCCATCAAATGTCAAACGCTCTTTATCCTTTAAAAAACGCGATGGTTTAACATCTCGAATCTCTGAAGTGGGAAAACCGAAATGGTTACAGTTTTCAACAACTTTACTTAACAAGAACAAATCCTCTTTTGATGGACCAAGAAGAGGAACTGCCCTATTATATATTTGCCCAAGTTTTTCCTGTAACAACATAGCCCCACCAACATGATCAAAATGACCATGCGTTAACAAAATAGCCTGTATATCTATATGATTGGTTTGAATTGCAGAAAGAATCGTATCAACATATGCACCCGGATCTATTGCAACTCCAATATTATTATCCTTGTTCCAAACTAGTGTACAATTTTGATAGATGGGTGTAACTGGAATAATTTCTATTTTCAAACTGGACATTTCTAAAAACAAAGCGTGTTCACCCTCAATATTTATAGCTTGTTACTTCAACAATATTCATTCTTTATACAAATATAAATAAATATTCAAATAATAACCTTAACCATACGATCGTTGCTATTTTGCACCATAACAGAACACATTTGGAGAAATTTTTCTAAAAAAATAAAAAACTCCCAAATTAATATTGCCCTTGATATACAGATCAGTATAAGTAAATTTTGTTCGTCGTAAAATCCAAGCCCTAACCTACCAGGATTCCAATGGAAAAGATTCAACCAGTTATTCCCAGAAGAATTAAAATTCTACTTTTTTCCCTTGTATCTTTTTACACTGTGTCAACAAATGTCGAGGCACGTTCCCCTGTTCATCATACACATAAAAGAATCCATAAAAAAGCGAATGTTCACAAGGTTTCTGCCACTCATCATACAAGAAATTCACATTTCAGAACCCGAACCTATAAATTCAAACACAAATCTTATGGTCATGTCATCCAGTGTGTCGCTTTTGCCCGGTCCGCTTCTGACATTCAGCTGAAGGGAAATGCAAGGGACTGGTGGAATAATGCGGAAGGCGTCTATAAACGTGGAAACACTCCGGAAGCAAATAGTGTTTTGAGTTTTCGTCCAACCAGAAGAATGCCCCTGGGACATGTTGCCGTCGTAAAACAAGTGGTTGATTCGCGAACAATCATAATCGACCAATCTCATTGGGCGCAAAGAGGCATCAGTCATAATACACCTGTCATAGACGTATCCGCAAACAATGACTGGTCAGCCGTTCGTGTGGCTTTAAATGGCAATAAAAATGCCTTTGGAAGTATCTATCCTACTCATGGATTTATATATCCATCCACTCAGGAAACAACCCACCCTATTATTCGTGAAAATACAAAAGGAAATATACGGACGTGGACAGCTGACGCCGCTACAGCAAAAACAACAACTGAAGTTGCATTGGCGCCAAACATTTCTGACAGTGATCTCTTTGGATCTGACGCCCCTAACCGCTCTTTAAAATAGCCTACGGACGACCCTGTCGGTGATAGGGGTGTCCCGACAAGATCATTTGAGCCCTGTAGATTTGTTCAGTTAACAAGATTCTGGCGATCATATGAGGCCAGGTTAACTTTCCCAAGGAAATAACAGAGTGAGAGGTCTTGATTGCAGAAGCGTGCAATCCCTCTGCCCCGCCAATTAAAAATGAAATTGATTTAGATAATTCCAAACACTTTTGCATATGCATTGCAAAATCAAAACTGTTATAACTTTTTCCACCCTCATCCAAACTAATGATCAAGGATTTTTCTGGAACTGCCTTCAAAAGATTTTGAGCGTCCTTTATCTTGGTCTCAATAGGCTGACCTTTGCTTTCATTAATTTCGATTAGATCCAAACTGGGACGAATACGTTTGGCATAACGATTGAATAAATCCAGTTCTGCCTTATCCCGCATTTTGCCAATGGCAATAATTGAAAACATAGAAAAATTAGACTTGATCAGGTTCAGAAAATTCAGGAATTTCAACCCCCCAAATACGTTCAATATTATAATATTCTCTTGCCTCTGCTCGAAACAAATGAACTATAATATCTCCTGTATCTAATAAAACCCAATCACTGCTTTTTTCTATTGCGATCTTTCTTATTCCCTGTTCATACAAAATCTTGTCAAGATGTTCAGCCATCGCCATGATCTGGCGATCCACCATACCTGTTGCAATAACCATACGATCTGCAAATGAAGCTTTTCCCACCAAATCAATGACAACAATATTCTCCGCCTTATCTCCTTCCAAAGATTCAATAATCAAATTGACGCATTTCTGCAATTTTTCGATATCTATAATCGTTTTGTCATTGATATTATGTTGTTGTCTGTTTTGTTGTAATGTTTCCGATAAATTATTTTGATTCATTAATAACTCTATTTCTATTGTTTAATATTTACATGTAACCGTTATAAACCTGATCTTCCTTGAGCCCTTAAAGCTGTGGCTGAAATTTTGTTTTCTGGAGATGGAACAAATACCCAAGCTGGCGGCTTATAACTGGCCAAAACCGAAGCTTTCTGTGAGGGCAATCGATATGAGCGGGCCCATTGTGCAGCCTTTCCGTTTAAAGCCTTATAAATATAAGGAGGGCGTGGAAAAATTGCTATAGGCACGAGCCGTAAAATCTTTTGCCATCTTGACCAGAATACCATTTGTGACAATCCATCAGCGCCCATCAGCCAAACAAATTTACAATTTGGGAAGCGCTGATATAATTTTTTCAACGTATCGTAACTATACCGTGTATGTAACCGGCTTTCTATATCTGTCGCAATGATATGCCGACCATCAACGCATTTTTGTACCCCTTGAAAACGTTCCGAAAAAGAAGCCATTTCTTTTCCGGTTTTCAAAGGATTCCCCGGAGATACCATCAACCATACCTGATCCAATTGTAAAATTGTAAAAGCCCGACGAGCCAGTTGTAAATGACCACTATGAACAGGATTAAAGGATCCGCCTAATAATCCAACCTTTATATTTCTATGATCACCCCATGTCGGTATTGATATCATACAGGTCTCACCTGTCCATTTCCAATAACTTCATAACGATAACTTGTTAATTGTTCAACTCCAACAGGTCCTCGTGCATGTAAACGACCTGTAGCAATGCCAATTTCGGCTCCAAACCCAAATTCACCTCCATCACAAAATTGCGTGGAGGCATTCCACATAACAACAGCACTCTCAACATGATCCATAAAATAACGAGCAGCCTCTTTATCCTCGGTTAAAATAGCCTCGGTATGCCCACTACCATATTTTAATATATGCTGAATTGCCTGATAAATATTTTTAACTACCTTAACTGATAACACCGAATCCAGCCATTCTGTGGCAAAATCATTTTCTTTTGCCACACCGATACGGGAATCAATTTTCACTGCCATAGTGTCTCCGACCAGACGGCATCCCAACTCAATTAAATCATCGGCTAATTTAGGTAAATATTGTCTGGCTACAGCTTGATCAATCAATAAAGTTTCAGTGGCACCACAAATCCCTGTTCGACGCATTTTTGCATTTATTAAAACAGCACGTGCTTTCTCGAAATCCGCTAACCCATGTATATAGGTGTGACATAATCCAGCTGCATGAGCCAAAACAGGTATACGGGCCTCTTTCTGAATAAATTCAACAAGGGATCGTCCCCCACGAGGGATTAAAACATCAATTAATCCAACGGCCTGCAACATGTCTTTCACATGTTGACGATTATTATCCGGTGCCATGGCTATTATATCAGGATCAAGGCCGGCCTCCTGAACACCCTTTTGCATGGCCTGATGGATTAGAATTGCCGTTTGATAGCATTCGGAACCACCTCGTAATATAACACCATTACCAGATTTGATACAAATCCCTGCCGCATCAGCACCAACATTCGGACGACTTTCATAAATCATGCCAATAACACCCAGAGGAACGGTAACTCGTCTAATTTCTAGTCCATTTGGTCTTGTCCAGCAAGCCTGCTCTTTTCCTAAAGGATCAGGTAACGTCGCAATCGCCTCCAAGCCCTGCGCCATTGCCTCCAACCGGTTTTCATTCAATGTCATACGATCCTTAAAGGCTTCACCAACTTCTGTTTTCTCCACTTCCTCGGAATTAACAGACAGGATGGCATTCATTGAAGCACGCAGCGCTTCTGCTGCACAAAGCAAAGCTTTGTTACGCTGTTGAAATGAACTGTGAGCCAATGAATAAGAAGCTTTTTTAACCTTTCTAGCCAATTGTTGGATCGAGTTCGATTGAGATAAGGTAGAATTACGATTCACTCCACCTACTCCTTAATAATTTTAAACAAATAAATTATTGCAGATTATACATTAAATCTGAACAATAAAATATCTCCATCATGAACGATATAGTCTTTTCCTTCAATTCGAACTTTACCGGCCTCTTTTGCTCCAGCTTCCCCCTTATATTTAACATAATCATCATAAGCGATCGTTTCACAGGCAATAAATCCCCGTTCAAAGTCATTGTGAATAACTGCCGCCGCTTGCGGGGCCTTGGTTCCTTCTGAAATTGTCCAAGCACGGGTTTCTTTTGGACCACATGTAAAATAGGTAATCAGATTTAACAATCTGTATCCTGCAGCAATAACACGATCGAGACCACTATTTTCCAAACCCAGACCCGATAAAAATTCTGTCTGATCCTCTTTACCCAACTGACTGACCTCTGCCTCGATGTCAGCAGAAACAATAACAACTTCAGCCCCCTGTTTTCTTGCCATTTCAATAACCTGCCGAGAATACTCATTCCCAGTTGCAACGGCTTCTTCGTTAACATTACACACATATAAAACAGGTTTGCTCGTTAGAAGCTGTAATCGGGCGATGGCCTTCTCCTCGCCAACAGGAATGACATCCCTAACCGGCTTACCATCCTGCAGGGCCTTGATCAAAGGTTCAATTAATTCAAGAGTGGCCTGAGCCTCTTTATCATTTCCTCTGGCTTTTTTCTGTAAAGCAACCGTTCTTTTTTCTAAACTTTCCAAATCTGCAATCATCAACTCTGTCTCGATAATTTCAGCATCCCGAATAGGATTCACAGACCCTTCAACATGCGTGATATCATCGTTTTCAAAACAACGCAGAACATGGATAATTGCATCAACCTCTCGGATATTCGCCAAAAACTGGTTTCCGAGCCCTTCTCCACGTGAAGCTCCCTTAACCAGACCTGCAATATCAACAAATTCCAAGCTTGTGGGAATAATTCTTTGAGAATGCGTAATTTCTGATAAAATAGTCAGACGCGGGTCGGGGACAGAAACCCGTCCAACATTAGGTTCAATGGTGCAAAATGGATAATTCGCCGATTGAGCGGCAACCGTTGCCGTTAACGCATTAAATAATGTTGATTTTCCAACATTAGGCAATCCAACAATACCACAATTAAACCCCATATCTTTTTTTATCCTTTTAACAATAAAGCCACTTTGGATAGATAAGCGTCCATTTTTCGTTCAGTTAACAATGATGCCTTTTCCGCAACTGCATCAATAAATGGATCAAGCCATTCCCTATCCTGTTTTGAAAAATCTCCCAAGACATAACGTACAACTTGAGATCTGTCTTCTGGATGCCCTATTCCCAAGCGCACACGCCAATAGTCCTGACTGCCAAGCATTTTATCCGTAGAACGCAAACCATTATGACCAGCCGCCCCTCCCCCTTTTTTAATCCGTATCTTGGCAGGGACCAAATCCATTTCATCATGAAATACAAAAAGGTTATCAAGTGGAATTTTATAAAAAGCGATACAAGGCTGAATACTTTCACCAGAAAGATTCATATAGGTCATAGGTTTTAGTAAAAGGATTTTTTCACCCTTTATAATACCTTCGGCAATTTCGCCCTTAAACCGCTTACGCCATGGAGAAAATCCATGACGTTCAGCAATTCGATCTATCGCCATAAAACCGATATTATGACGATTTGCCTGCATCCCAGGCTCGGGATTTCCAAGCCCAGCCCACAGTAACATGATCTATTCTTTCGTTAAACTATTCTTCAGTAGAAACTTCGGCCGTTTTTTCTTCAGATGTTTCTTCCGAGGTTTCTTCACTTGTTTCAACTGCAACGGTTGGCGGCGCAATAGTTGCAATTACAAAATCTTCTTCATGCTGATTTGTATGCGTAACTTTATCCGCGCCTTTTAAATCAGACCAACGAATATTATCGTGAATATCCAATTTGGAAAGATCGGCAATAAAGGCTTCTGGAATATGTTCAACGTCACAGTTTACTTCAACAGAATGTTGAACGATATTTACAACACCGCCACGTTTTACACCAGGGGCGATTTCTTCACCTTCAAAAGTGACCGGAATTTCAACGCGAATATGCTGACCAGCAACCATACGTTGGAAATCTACATGTAATGGTCGATCGGTTACGGGATGTAATTGCACGGCACGCATCAAGGCAACTGTTCTCTTATCATCAACCATTAATTGATACAGTTGAGAGCGCCATCCTGATTTTCCCAATTCACGCATAACAAGACGCGGATCAAGGGCAATCATGGCTGGTTCTGATTTGCCACCATATACAACAGCAGGGACCAGTCCCTCACGACGGGTTGCGCGCGCTGCCCCCTTACCAGCCTTCGCACGCATCGATACTTTTAATTCAACAAAATTTCTTGCCACGTTATAACTCCTAGTAAATAAGGCAAAACTGAAACATCAACCTCCAGGGGTGTTGATGCACTATTCTCTTTACCTAATAAACTGGAAAAGTGCAAATATCTTTCTAAATTAATTGAAGATTTTAAGTAAAATACAAATTGATTTTCTTTCTTGTTGAAAATAATAATTACAATCATTCTCAAATTATGCAAGAAAATCTGATCTATGCGATTTAATCATTTTACCGTAACATTCTCTTTATTAATCGTTTCTACAACAATTTTTGCAGACCCAATAGCCTATTCCAAGGAAGATCAAGAAAACAAGGATAATGAAAAAATAACCGTCGTTGGCAAACGCAATTACAATCCATTCGTTGAAACCAATTCTGATGTTGCTACCAAGACAAACAGTCCATTAAGAAAAGTTCCCCAATCCATTACCGTCATCACCCGCAAACAGATGGATGACCAAAATGCCAGGACCGTTTCGGATGCACTTGCATATAGTGCGGGTATTTCTGCAGGAAGTCGGCCAGGCGGACGGTTTGATAGTATCTATTTAAGAGGGTTTGGAGGATTTGGGGGAAATGCCAATTATGTCCAGTTCCTTGATGGTCTTCGTCTTTTACGTGGCATGTCATATGCCGTTCCTTCCTTTGATGAATATTTAATGCAAAGCGTTGAAGTCCTGCGCGGACCCGCCTCCGTACTTTATGGACAGGCCAGCCCAGGCGGTTTTGTAAATATGACCATGAAACAAGCACGTCCCGTAGACTCTTATGAAATGAGGGCAAGTGGTGCCTCCTTTAATTATGGAGACATTATGGGTGATGCTGGCGGTTCTTTAAACAAAGACAAGACACTTTCCTATAGGGTAACAGCTGTGGGACGGTATGGAGATACACAGGTTGATTTTGCCAAGGAACGCCATATCGCCATTATGCCCCAGATCAGTTGGCAAGCCACTGATGATACTTCTGTATCCATGCGGTTCTTATATCAGTATAATCCAAATAGCCTTTATGGTATCGCACTTCCCGCGTCAGGTACAGTTCTGCCAAATCGACATGGAAAGATTTCAACACATCTTAACACCAGTGAACCTGGTTTTGATCAGTATCATCGTTCTCAATATATGTTTGAATACAATCTAACCCATGATTTTACGGATTTTATTCAATTCAATCAGAAATTCAGATACCTGCATCTTGATTCAGATTTCCGATCCATTTCTATCAAGGGACTTGCCAGTGATCAGGCAACTGTATCAAGAATGGCGACAATATCAAATGAACATTTGAACAGTTATAATATCGACAGTAACCTTCAGTTTCATGTTGATACAGGGAATGTAAAACATATACTGATTACAGGAATTGATTATCTGCTTGCAGATTCCAAACGTGCCTTGGGCAATACGGCCATTCCAAGCCTTGATTTGTTCAATCCTGTTTATGGCGCACGTTTTACACCCCTAATCACTTCATACGGAACACAATCCCAGAACCAGTTGGGTGTTTACATTCAAGATCAAGCAAATTATAGAAACTGGTCGTTTATTATGGGTGGGCGATATGACTGGGTCGGCACCTCGACCAATTTCAAATATGGCGGAAAATCAGCCTCTAATTTTGATCGAGCTGTAACCTATCGCGGCGGTATTGTTTACAATTTTCAAAATGGAATTTCACCCTATTTCTCCTATTCCACCTCTTTCATGCCTACACCCGGGACAACCTTTGCAGGTAAGGCTTTTAAACCTACTAAGGGAGATCAATATGAAGTCGGGATCAAATACCAGCCTAATAACAATATCATGGTGACAGGTTCTGCCTATACCATTTCACAAGAAAATGTAACCACAACCGATCCGGAACATACAACCTACAATATTCAGACTGGCAGAACACGATCCCGCGGCTTTGAATTGGAAGCTCGCGCTATATTATTGCCGGGACTGAATCTTATCGCCAGCTATGCCTACAATGATATCCAGATCCGTGCGGACACAAATAAAAACAATATCGGTAACCGCCCTTTGGGAGCTCCTGCCAATCTGGTTTCTGGATGGATAACATATGATCTGCAACAGAGTATGTTCAAGGGTGTTGGAATTGGCGGTGGCATTCGTTACAATGGTTATACATTCGGGGATAATGCCAACAGTTTTAAGGTCCCAAGCTTTGTCATTGGTGATATGCAGGTACATTATGACCTTAAAAACAGCTTTCCCACAATTAACAGCACCTTATTACAGCTGAATATAACCAATATTGCTGATAAAAAATATGTTGTTGCTTGCGCATCAAAAGTTAACTGTTTTTATGGAACACGTCGCGTTATAATGGGACAGGTAAGAGCACAATGGTAATATGTTCTTTTCATTATCAAATAATATAATGGATATAATCTTATGATACGCCTCTGGTTCTATCTGACACTAGTCTGTCTGAATTTCCTGTTATTCAGTCCGGTAAAGGCAATTAACAGTAATTCTCCCCTTGCTGGCCTTTCCACCGAACCCTTAACAATCAACGATACCATCACTTTTAACCTGCAAAATAAAAAAACATCACAAATTTATAAGATTTTTGCCTCTATTCCAAAAGAACCACCCCCAGAAGATGGTTATCCAATCATTTATATCACAGATGCCAACAGTATTTTTGACACGGTTCGCGAAGCAATAAGATCCTATGAAAAGCGTCCGGATAACATCCATAAAAATCATGCTGTTCTTGTTGGAATTGGCTATCCTCCAGATCAAAATATTCTTAAATTGCGAACTTATGATTTAACACCACCGCAAAATACCTTGATCCCCATTTTATACAAAACTGGAGGGGCTGATTATTTTTATCATTTCATCCAAGATGATCTGAAACCCCTACTGGATAAACATCTTAAAATTAATCACCATAAACAAGCCATCTTCGGTCACTCTTTTGGTGGATTATTTACAATATATAATCTTATCTATCATCCAGATTCCTATCAGATTTATATAGCCGCAAGTCCTTCTTTATGGCTTGATCCAAGCATTATTGACAAGCATACCCAATCTTTTAAATCCAGTCTTGACGTTCATAAACTACATCCAACCCTATCCTTATCCGTTGGAGAGTATGAACAGAAATTTCCTGATTATTGGCAATCAATTCCTCAAGTCGCAAAAATAAAACAACAGCTTCTTAGAAAACAGCAAGTTTCTCGTATTCTGGCAGCTTGTGAAACATTTAAAAAAATAGATGATCTTTCAACAACATGCACAGAATTTGAAAATGAAGATCATCAAAGTGTAATTCCCGCGTCAATCGGGCGAGCCGTTGCAATCATCTTTCGATCATTTGCACAATAAATACCCTATCCAGGAAAGAAAAAATTGTATCACCCTTTCCAGTCCAACTCTATCAGGCTTCCAGAGAAACAGGATCCAAAGACCAGGACTTACCTCCCTGAAAGGGAGGACAAGCACATAAAGGTTGTGCATTGGCCAATCTTACATTAGGTTTTAATCCCATCATATAACGCAAGGAACGAAAAACACCTCCATGCGCAATAATCAAAACATGACCATCACCAGCTTTCAGTATAGAACGGTTTACAGCGTCGCTAATCCTTTTACATAAAACATGAAAAGGCTCGGCACCTTTTGGCGTAAATTCACCTGAAATCCATTTGTCATACCATGGTCCCATAGGTTTTTGCTCCTCTTCACCAAAACACACCTCCTTGAGCCCATCATCCAATTCCAATGGTAATTGGACACCAACTTTGTCATGAATGATTGATTTCACAATATCTGCTGTACGTCTTGCCCTTCCAAGAGGTGAACTTATAATCTGAGTAATGGATAATTCTAAATTGTTCCAGTTTCTAGCCAACGCATTCCCTGCGGTTATGGCCTGTTTAATGCCGGTATTATTCAAAGGTATATCTGTTCTACCCTGAGACAGATTTAATACATTCCAATCTGTTTGCCCATGACGAAGATACCAGTAGGGCCGATGCAGTAAAGGAGACATAACGATATACCTTTCAAATAATTAATCAAATAAAGAAGAAACGGAGCTTTCATCCGCTACGGCACGAATGGCCCGACCAATCAAATTATTCAAACTAATCTGACGAATTTTACGAACGGAACGCACTGCATCTGTCATTTTAATACTGTCGGTGATGACTAACTCTCCAATAACCGAATCTTCAACACGTTGTGCGGCACTGCCGGATAAAACCCCATGAGTCACATATGCGTCAATTCCAGTTGCCCCCGCATCCATCAAAGCTTGTGCCGCATTACAAAGTGAACCGCCACTATCGATAATGTCATCGACCAATAGACAGTGACGTCCCTTAACGCGACCAATAACATTCATAACCTCGGAAACACCGGCACGCTCACGTCTCTTATCAATAATTGCCAAATCAACATCAAGTCTTTTTGCCAATTGACGTGCTCTTACAACTCCGCCAACGTCAGGAGAAACAACCATTAAATTCGATTTACCAGCATGTTTGTGTTTAATATCACGTGTGAATAGAGGTGCCGCATATAAATTATCTACAGGAATATCAAAAAAACCCTGAATCTGTCCTGCATGCAAATCGAGTGTTAAAATACGATTCGCTCCTGCTTCAACCAAAAGATTGGCAACAAGCTTCGCGCTTATGGGCGTTCTTGGACCCGATTTGCGATCTTGCCGGGCATAGCCAAAATAGGGCATAACAGCTGTAATTCGTCGTGCAGACCCTCTACGCAAGGCATCCAACATAATCAATAATTCCATAAGATTATCATTGGTTGGATAACTCGTGCTTTGTACAGCAAAAATATCTTCACCCCTTACATTTTCGTAGATTTCCACAAAAACTTCCTTGTCCGAAAAACGTTGTACGGACGCATCACATAAAGGCATTTTCAACTCTGCCGCAATCGCCTCTGCCAATGGACGGTTACTATTCCCTGCAATAATTTTCATCAACGAACTCCAACACACAGAACCAGTTAAAACGATCTATACCATAAAAAACATATTATTTATGTTGCATCTGAATATTTTTCAATTCTGGTGCATTAGAAGAAGCGGACTCTTTTGCATTATTTGCAGGCAAAGGCTGATTATCACGACCAGAATAATTAGTGATGACCTGCCTAACCCCACCAGCAGCCTCTTCTCCAACCGCAGAGCCAATATCACCCCAATAGTGATCAAGACGATGCGCAGGAACATCATTGATTTGTGAAACTTTACCCGCCTCTTTTCCCTTGCTATCGGTCACCCGCCAAATAATTTCAACATGTTGTACCGGATTACCACGTGTCCCCTGCGCACCATCTGTTACACTGACATGACAATCCACAGTATAATCTGCCTGGTCAGGTTTATATTGAATAGCATTTGCCTTGTCCGCAAACGAAATAGCAAATTGCTGAGCAATAATTTTATTTCCGTCTCCAGGAGCCCCAAAAACACCCTTGAAATAAATTTTGGCTGCCCGATGTTTTAAACTATGTGGATCAGCCGCCATCTGCCGAGCTTGTAATCCTGTCAATACCTGATTGATTATTGGCGCAGATTGTTCTGAAACATCATGAAAAATGCTTTGCTGTCCACTTATCCAATCCTTTTTTGAAACGGGCATTCCTTTTCTCACCGCTTCGACTTTTCCATTAGGGGCAATAATTGTAAAAGAAGGAATAATCATATCTTCTTCTGATCTCACCTTGGTCAATAAAATCCAGTCCCCCTTTTGAGCAGGTCGTGCAACTGCGGGAACCGTCTGTCCCAACATTGCCTTTGCCATTTCCTCGGCAAATCCCTGGGCGTTTTTATCATTTAACATTGAATTAGAAGGTGGTGGAACAATTAACCTTGACGGAGGAGGTGTCGTCAATGATGTGGTTTTGTTTTTTTCAAATGGATGTGGAACCTGGATGCAACCTATTAAAGATAAAACACCTAAAAAACTGAATCCAATCTTAAAAGACTTTGAACTTTTAAATTGCATCTTTATGATTTCCCTTACGAATATTGACGGCAGGCAATTGTTGAAATTTGATGTCCTAACACCGCTTTCCGTTCCATGACACGTCTACGATTACTAAAAAAATGAGTGGTATCCATAAATGTATCCCTTCCTGTTATAGCCGCAATACCCACATGTTTACGTCTTAACCGGTCAACACAATAACGACCCAAATCAAACAAATAATATCCTTCACGAACGGGGGTAAAAAAAACTCTTCCATCTGGATCCTGTCTCAAAACCTCATTACGCATGTCTTCCCGCACTTCATAATGTGTCACGGCAATACAGGGTCCTACAACAGCAATGATATCCTGTCTATCCGCACCCAAAGCCTCCATTTGATCCACGACATTTTCTAAAATTCCACATGCTGCGCCCCGCCAGCCTGCATGGGCTGCCCCAACAATATCACCAGTTTTTGTACTAAATAATACAGGGGCACAGTCAGCTGTAACAACACTAATAGCAATATCAGGATCGGTCGTCACGGCTCCATCCCCCTCAACAGGTATACAATTCGATTTTGTAATCCATAAAACTTTATTGCTGTGAATCTGTAACCCTCCCCACAAATAATTCGGGGATACCTTCATATACTCAGCAACAATTTTACGGTTCTCCATAATTAAATGAGGGTTATCACCTGATTTCAAACCACAATTTAACGAAGTATATTCTCCTTGAGAAACCCCACCTATTCTTGTAAAAAAACCATGCCGAACAATATTCGACAATAAGGAATGCTGAATGGCCAATGGTTTACAGTTCATGAAATTTATAACCCTTTTAAATTAGCCTTGTTTTTGAAATATAAAAAAGTATAGTGTGTTTTCCTAAAAACCCGGTGGAGCACATAACTCAGCGTTACAAATTGCCATAACTTTAAACAAATCCCCCATTTCTGTAGGGTCAATCAAACGTTGTACAGAAGACCGAATTTCATTTCGTTGTTCTATCGGTACATGATCCAATAAGATTTTTTCCCTTATCAGTATGCCAAGCTGCTTTAAAAAAGCACCTTGTGTTTGTATCCCGTAAACAGTCACATTCTGTTTTTCTGCAATTTCTTTCAAGGAAGGAAAATCTATATGAGCGGTTAGATCAGCCTCTCCGGGCGGAACAAAAGGAGAGACTTTTTCTCGGTTTGCAATTGCCTGTAAACTGTCTCCCCAAACCTGGGAAGAATACCCATAATCAATAAATAAAGCCGCCCCCCCATAATGACAGATATGTGCTGAAACATATTGTACAATATCCTGTCCAGCTTCATTTACCTCTACAGTGTCACCAACCTTTATAGGGCGCTGGAATACAGGTGAAAAAGGCAATTGGAATATGGGTTTATGAAACACATTTCCTTGGGAAACATAATTCTCATCCCATTTTTTTCCGCCCCTGTAAATAAACTGACGAATAGGTAAAGCGTCAAGAAATTCATTCGCCACCATAATCAGGGGTAAAGTCGGGATATCATAAACAGAATCAAGCCATTGAATTTCAATTTCATAATTTTTCAATGTATTTTCTTGAATTTGACGTAAACGCGACGAGGTTTCAATCAGAAAAACCTTACAATATTGGCAGATATCAGGAGCCGAACGGAATAAAACTCTTAAAATATCCATCATGAGCGTCCCCCGGCCCGGCCCGGCCTCCACGATTGCCAATTTGTCTGGTTTGGGCATAGACCGAATAACCGTAATGATCCAAACCGCGATCAATTCACCAAAAATCTGTGAAATTTCAGGTGCAGTAATAAAATCAGAAAATGGATCCCTTTTTTCATAATAGGCGGCATTTGCCTTTTCCATAAATTGATCCAATCGCATTTCTGAACAATTCTTCATTTCTGCCTTTACTTTTCAGAAACTGTCAAATTTTGCAATTTCGGCAATTGATAAGACTGCCAAATGAAATATATCCCGGCAATCGCCATTGGGATACATAAAATTTGCCCCATCGTCAAACCAAAAGCAAAGTAACCCAAAAAAGCATCTGGCTCACGAAACAACTCACAAACACTTCGTGCCATGGCATACCCCAATAGAAACACACCGGAAAGAAATCCTGGCCGCTCTCGAATGGCTTTACATTGAATCAAACAAAGCATAATAAAAAATAGCAACACACCTTCTGAAAAACATTCATATAATTCAGATGGATGTCTTGCACCTTCAACACCGGGATAAATCATACGCCAGGGTAGCCAGTCCGGAGCTTCACGACCCACTAGCTCCCCATTAATAAAATTTGCCAATCTTCCAAATCCTAGTCCCATAGGCACTACGGTTGTGACACGATCAGAAAAACCAAGAAAACTTAAACGGTTATAACGGGTGAATATTATTAAGGCGAATATAACCCCCAAAGCACCACCATGAAAGGACATTCCTCCATGCCATACCTGGATGATCTGTAATGGATGCGTTAAATAATAAGCAGGCTGATAAAAGCAAACATATCCCAAACGTCCCCCCAAAATAACGCCCAACGTCGCCCAAGTTAAAAAATCATCAACTTGTGTAACAGTTGCAACCACGGGTTCCCTTTGAACCAATCGTCTTACCAAAAACCAACCGGCAAGCAATGCTGCTATATAGGCCATAGCGTACCAACGTATCGATAAGGGGCCGATATGCAACATAACAGGATCAAAATTAGGATAATACAAGGGAGATGACATAAAACCTGTCTTTCATTAAAAAATATGACCTTATAAATAAGGGTCTGGCCGTAAAAGATAACCCTGAATATATTTTGAAATACCTTCTTCCAATGAGGTAAATGCCCGTTGATATCCGGCAACTTTCAAACGTGTCATGTCAGCTTGGGTAAAATATTGATATTGTCCCTGCAAACTCTGGGGCATATCTATAAATTCAACCTCTCTTTTACAGCCAACCGCATCACAGACGGCATATGCCAAATCAAGATAGGTTCTAGCTTGTCCGGTACCACAATTATATATTCCATTTACATCGGGATTGTTTAAAAGCCATAAAATAATTTCAATAACATCCCCAACCCAAATAAAATCACGGGCCTGGGCACCGTCTGTCAAACCATCGCGATCAGACTTGAATAAACGGGGAACACCTCCCTTCTGAATATCATCAAATTTGACCTTTACAACTGAAATCATCTTGCCCTTGTGATATTCATTTGGTCCATATACATTAAAAAATTTTAATCCGGCCCATTGCGGGGGGACAGGTTGATGATTCCTAACCTGTTCCAATACAAATCGATCAAAAACCTGTTTGGACCACCCATACAAATTCAAGGGTTTTAAATCTGCAATATGGTTGGGTTCATCTGTAAATTCCTCCAGCTGATTGGCTCCCCCATAGGTTGCGGCAGATGAAGCATAAATGAATCTTACCTGATTCAAAGCGCACCAATGCCATAATTTTTTTGACAAATTGACATTGGTTTTCCAAACCAGATCCCCATCACGGGCCGTTGTTTCACTAATTGCACCCAAATGAATGACAGCCCTTATTACTTTGCAATGCTGCACCAGAAAATCATCAATATATTCAGGAAAAATTAAATCTGTTGGCACATGATTTGCAATATTGCGCCATTTTCCCTCATCCCCCAACCAGTCAATTACAACCGTCTTCTCTTTCAAATCATAGAGTCTGGCCTGTAAACAAGAACCGATAAACCCTGTTGCACCAGTGATAATAATCATATTGTTTTCATACACATAAATTATAAATTAAAAAAAACATGCTATATTATAACTTTGATAACGTATTAGATTAACTTATACTAATTTACTAATTTTGAAATAATAATAAGGAAAAATCATGCCTAATCCAAAAAAAATATTTGACGATGCCTCTCATGCTTCTGGCAGTGTATTTTCTGTTTTCAGTGGTATCAAGGAAGAGATTGCTGCCATTGTCAAGGGACGGGTTGATGAGGTTTTGTCAACCCTTCAACTGGTCAGACGTGATGAATTTGAAATTGTTACAGAAATTGCCAGCCGTACCCGTGCCGCTCAAGAAAAGTTAGAAGAACATGTCAAAAAACTTGAGGAAAAAATCGCAGAATTAGAAAAAAAAGCAAATATTTAATCGTAAATATTTTAACAGGGGGATATTTCAAACCCCTTTTATATTGATCAATCTAGGGAAATTTTATTGATGGATTTAATAGAATGGGAAGATTTTGAAAAAATTTTAATGGTAATTGGAACTATTATAAAAATAGAAAAATTTCCTGAAGCCCGTAAACCCGCCTATAAAATATGGGTTGATTTTGGACACTATGGCAAGCTTAAAACAAGCGCTCAACTGGTTAAACTCTACCAGCCCGAGGATTTAATTCATAAACAAATTATAGGAATTATTAATTTTCCTGAAAAACAAATTGGTCCTTTTCGTTCGCAATTCTTACTAACAGGTTTTGAAACAGAAGATGGAATCGTTATTACAACCGTGGAACGCCCCGTGCCTAACGGTACAAAAATAACTTGAATTCTAGCTATCTTGTTGATCCATAATTTCTTTTTGCTCAATAATTTAATTCCATTGAATTTTCAGACAAGAAAAATAATTATGATTTATAAAACTGAACATTGCAAAACCCTAAGACTTCTAATTCCAGAATGGCAAAGTGGAGATTATGACAATCAACCCTCCGGCGAGATCTACCCCCTAGGAGCTCGTCTGTTAGCTTTCTTAGCTCCCCAAAATAATACATCCCCGATTGTTGAAGTTCCCATTGAACCTTATCATCAACAACAAAGAACCAGGGAAAATGGTGTTGTTTGGCAAGATGTCATTATTCATCAATTAAAAGCAACGCAAAAAATTATAGATGAACACGAACCTGATCGGATTATTACATTCGGCGGTACTTGTATTGTTAGCCAGGCGCCTTTTGCCTATCTCAATAGACATTATAACGGAAAAATAGGGTTGTTATGGATTGATTCCCATCCCGATATTTCCACCCCCAAACATTTTGATCGAGAACATGCAATGGTTTTGGGAAATTTATTGGGAAAAGGTGATCCATATCTTGCAAATGAAGTCAGATTACCTTTTAAAGCCAACCAGGTTTTAATCATTGGCATTCATAATTATAACAATGCCTATGAAAAAAAAATTGTACATGATTTAGGATTGCAAACCATTGCCAGTCCTGATCTTACCCCAGATAATCAAGCCATTTTGGCATGGATTAGAAAAAACAATTTTGAGCATCTTGCAATACATGTGGACGTTGATGTCCTTAATCCCCGATCTTTTTATTCGCAATTTTCAAATAATCCCATCTCACCACAAACCTTTAATAACGTAAAAGGAGAAATGACCATCCCCCAATTGAGCAAAATCATCCAGGATGTTTCCCTCATAACGGATATAGCCGGAATAACTTTTGCAGAACACATGCCTTGGGACGCACTTAACTTAAAAAAAATGATGGGACAATTTTCTTTCATGAAATAAAATATTAAAGTTTATACTAATTATTTAATACTAATTTTTGTTAAATACATATGCTTTTTCTGACAATGTACAAATATTTTTATATTGGACATTTTTATGTTAGAATTCTTACAATCATATACAAAAAACAATCCTATTTTATTCACTATTGATCGAGGAATTCATTATGTCATCACTTCCCTCCCTTTTAATGATTGGCTGCGGGCATATGGGGAAAGCCATGTTAAAAGGCTGGATAAAAAAAGGCTTGAATCATTCTTTCATTGTTAATCGACATGATTTCGATCTAGTTACTCCACATCAATTGGCACATACTATTCAGGATGTTCCAAAAACGTTTCAACCAGAAGCTGTTGTACTTGCCGTCAAACCGGATCAAGCTGCCGAACTTATCCCCCATTTAAAACCATGGTGTAAAAATATACCTGTTATTTCCGTTCTTGGCGGGAAAACGCTTGCCTGGTTACAACAACAATTCGGAGATCATCAGTCTATTATCAGAGTTATGCCTAATACCCCTTCAGAATTAGGATTAGGTATGACCAGCATGATTGCCAACTCCCAAACGCAATCGGATCAAAAACAAATTGCAGAACGATTGTTTAATGCCATTGGTAAAACCGCATGGCTTGATACAGAACAGGAAATTGACATCGCCACAGCAATTGCTGGATGTGGGCCCGCCTATATATTCCTATTAGCGGAATTGTTGCAAAAGATAGGACAAGAGAAAGGATTGTCAGAAGACCTGGCACGTCTTTTAGCCAGACAAACCGTAATTGGCTCTGCCGCATTATTGAATCATTCCCCGGAAGAGGCGGAAACACTAAGAAAAAATGTTGCGACCCCTAACGGGATAACAGAACAAGCTGTTAATGTTCTAATTCAACCCGATGCATGGCCCCATATTCTTTCTAAGGCCCTGCAGGCAGCTGCAGATCGTTCCAGAGCTTTATCTTCATAAAATAAAAGCAATATAGGAGATTGATGATGTCTGATGAAGAAATACGCCACCGTATTTTAAAAAATTCCATGGATCTGGCGGCAGAACAAGGATGGAACGCCATGTCATTAAGTGACGCGGCACGACGCTGTAATGTTTCGCTTGATATGGCACGAAAATTATTCCCTTGCAAATCCTCCCTTTTACTTTATCTGAACCGTCTCGCCGATCAGGCTGCATTGAAACAATCCTACCAGCATCAACCCGTTCCTGAATATTTATTCGATCTTTTTATGGAACGGTTTGATACGTTCCAACAATATCGACAAGGTTTGATTTCTGCAATTCATTCCTTACCCCTTAACCCTCCATTAGCATTTCTTCTACAGATAGCCATTCAAAACAGTATGAAATGGCTAGCTGAAGCAGCGGAAATCAACACAAGCGGCCTACGTGGAATTACTTGTATAAAGGGGCTGACAGCCATTTGGGCGCTAAATATGCGTATCTGGTTAAAAGATGAAAGCTCAGATTTATCCCAAACCATGGCTTCATTAGATAAAAGCTTTAAAAAAGCTGGGAAATTTGCTCGTTATTGTGTTCAAAGAACTGTAACAGATCAAAATGGAAAAAAGAAGAATCAAGTGGATAATTCCTATTATTCAGATAAAGATGGAAACCAACAATAAATTTTAAAAATTTTTTTATTTTTCCTCTTTACGAAACCTAATAACTCCTTTAAAAGATGCTTTAACAAACCTTGGGGTGTAGCCAAGCGGTAAGGCAGCGGATTTTGATTCCGCCATGCGGAGGTTCGAATCCTCCCACCCCAGCCATCTTGTATTATGATATAATTGTCCCCTTCAAAATCTGTTTTATTTTGGATTATCCTGTCAAACATTTTGATTTTTCTTGTAAAAATCAAAAATTCAACTGTCAGCTTCATCTAACTCATAATCATAATAGGAACAGAATTACCCTTGAAATCACTACAGATAAAATTATCAAAATAAAGGCTCATCCATCTGTTTCCCATCAGCGTGTTCTTGAAATTCTGGATTATCATAAGAACTGGATTTACACCAATCCTATATTTCAAGAATCCCATTACCAGTATATCAATCATGAAAAACATCTTTATTTAGGACACCTTTATCCTTTAAAAATTCTTAAAATAACCAATCAGGCACAAACTATCCAGTTAATTGATCATCATATTGCAATAACAGTTCGAGAGAATTTTCCGTCAAGAATCTATAGCATGCTTCAAAACTGGTATAAATTTGAGGCTTTAAAGGTTTTTTCTGAACGTCTTTCCCTTTTAAAATCAAGAATTTGTTGAATTGATTGGCAAAATAAACCACCTTTGTTACGAATTGAAAAATCAATGGGGTAGTTATAATCAAAAAAATAATGTGATCATTACCTTAACTCAACATCTAATCAAGGCAAATCCCGCCGCCATTGATTATGTTATCCTCCATGAGCTGTGCCATGCAGCTGAATTTAACCACAGTAAAAAAATTTACCAAATAGTTACCATGATTATGCCAAATTGAAAAATATTGGTATACCTACTTAAAACAAAATGGTTATATTCTTGGAAAAGAGCAAAAAACCTTTATAATACCTTAATTATTGACCGCTGTTTTTGAAACTTTTTTTACAAAATTCTCTTTCAAACTTTTATATTTTGAATGTTCTCTTGCCTGTTTCCATTTCTGTTTAAAAACTGATGCCGCTTTTGCCTTAATCGGATCCTCAAAACCTTTGGGTAACTCCTGACGACCATAAGATCCACTCAAACCCTTTTTATCTTTGGGAACAAATCCATTATATTTTTTGCCACCTTTATGATTAGCATAACGTCGGGCACGCGTATAACCCATCTGCAGAAATTTACGCGCCATATCAGCCCCAACAAAATCTTCTTGTTTCAAATACTGCAAAAATAATTGATATATCTTTTCACTGCTTTCCCTTGCCTTTTCAACAGTCGCAAATTGCCAATAAGGCAATATTTCTGACTTGTATGGCTCGACCAGCAATACTCCTTGCTCTCCCTTGCCAATGCGATAATATTCAGGATGTTTGCGAAAATCTATTTTTCCAAAATTCAAGGAGTAATCAAAACTGGACGAAACGACACGATTTTTACAACATGGAATCAAATCACTTCTTTTGTTCATTTATTCCACCCAAATTCTGCATCATTAAAAAACAACCATTATATGTTTTGGCTTATAGATTTATTAGGACTATAAACCTAAATTGTCTTATTTGTTTTTTATAGCAAGTAGGTCATTTTAATCATCAATATTATTTCAATGGAAGAAAATGAAAATTGAAAAAATTCAATATGGTCCCTATGAAGCCTTACGTTTACATTTTTTAGACAGATTTCTTGATTATATTCCTAAAAGAGCTCAGATAATACGTTATGGATCTCTTAAAAAGCCGGATATTTTATGGGGAAATTCAAAGGCTACCTATCAGGATGGCAAAGCCATAAGAAGTGGCATCCCGTTATGCTGGCCCTGGTTCGGTCATCTTAAAGCCAATCCTTCAATAGTCCAAAATATGCATAGCCTAACTCATCCCGCATTATCGCATGGTTTTGCACGTTGCATTGAATGGAAAAATCATCAGCTCGATGCATCAAAATCAGGGATCATTATCATTAATAGTCTACAAACCTCACCAACATTAACTCCGGAATGGCCACATGAAACGGAATTGAAATTCATTATATGTTTTAATGAGATTTTAAGCATACAACTTCATATTGAAAACAAGAGTAACCAGGATATGGCCATAACTCAGGCTTTACATAACTATTTCCATGTCAGTGATATCCGTAATATCCATATCCATGGATTGGAAAATCTAACCTATACAGAACAAAATGCATTGGGTCAGCAAAAATCAGGCATACAAAAATTCTTTCACCATTTAACTGGTCCCGTTGATCGAATTTACAGTGATGTTCCCTTTGAAATAACTATTATTGATCCTATATGGAAAAGAAACATTATCATCCGAGCTCCTTTCTCACATTCTGCCGTGTTATGGACACCTTGGAAAGAACAAGCCAAAACCTTAGATCAATTTCCTGCATCATTATGGAATCAAGTGATGTGCCTTGAGGTTGGAACACTATTGGATCAAATGCAAATTATTAAACCCAAGACAAAAGACATGATAGAAATGTCTATACATGTTACAGAGCACTAATAACTTTCAATGATTCAATAAGTGGGTATATATTTTAAATTTATGATCTTCATTTAATATCCATTAATGAATAATACAAATTCATGCCCACTGCATTCAATAACCCATGATACTATTTAATAATAGTATCATTATTAATTATCGTCTAACTTTTAAACAGGTTTGACAATTGACTCTGCTCTAAATTATCAACATTAAAAACAATAGCCAATTTTACAGGAATAATATTTATTAGGTGATATAATTTATCAACTTATTTTTTGCACATCTTTTAAATTAGATGGCTCCCGAAGTAGGACTCGAACCTACGACCGAGCGATTAACAGTCGCTTGCTCTACCAACTGAGCTATTCGGGATCATTTGGTAGACTTTGTATACCTAATTTAAAATTAATGGTAAAGTATTTTTTTATATAAAATCCAATTTTTTTCATTTTCTAGAATTTGCTCTATGACCCCTTTTTCAAATAAAACAAAAAAATCTTTTAATCGCCGTAATTTACTGGTTGGACTAGGGGCAATAGGCTCTTTAACAGGAATGGGATTATATCATTCCATCAACAAACATGATCCCGAGATAATGCCTCAGGATATCTCACCACAAATGATTCGTATTGCATACCTAAAGAATGAAGAAAACCAGCTTCTCACCATTGCCCAGACAAAAGGTTTTCTGAAACATTACAAAATAAGCCTTGATCCCATTGCCAATATTAAAAATAAAACCCAGATTTTCGATCTACTCAAGACCAATCAGTGTGATGCGGCTATTTTATCCATTCTGGACTGGCTGCCACAACTTCTTAAATCCCACTCTGAAGGTGGAAAATTAATGATTGGTTTAAATGGTGGGGATTTTCGGTTATTGGTTACACATAAACAAAAAATCCAAAGATTGATGGATTTGGCAAATCTATCCATTGGAATTCAACCTCATTCCGAAAAAGAAAAACTATTCTTTTCTATTCTTCTAAGACGTAAAGGCATAAATCCGGATTTGAATGTTAAATGGGTTGAACTGGAAAAAGATGAATTACTTCCCGCTCTTTTATCAGGTCAAATACAGGCATTAATTGGCTCTGACCCTTTTATCTGGCGAATTCTTCATCATAACAATAAAAAATTGTTCCAACTTGCCGGGAGCCAGACAGGTAGCTGGAGTCAAAGAATCAATTATGTTTTGGGAATCTCAAATCATTTTCAACAATCCAATCCACTTGCACTCAAATATCTTGCCACAGCAATTCGAAATGCCTCCGTATGGCAATCACAGCATATTCAGGAAGCCAGTCAAATCCTAACTGATGAATGGCAGAAAATGAGGCCTGAAGAAATATTAAAAATGTTTTTAAATGAAAACAGAAATATGGCCATAATAAATGATAACTTGTGGGAGCAGGTTGCCCAATATATCGATGAATTCAAACTTTTGGGTCAAGTCCCCAACAGCCTGAAATCGGGTCGTATCGCCAAGCAGTTTTGTGTAACACTTTAATGCCTCCTTAAAATAATGAGGCATTAACCCAGACCAACGTTCAGCCAACCAATTGTTTATTAAGCAGCTTTTTAGGAAGAAGCCAAAGAGCCATTTTTGTCAAAAAGGGTGCTGTTTCTGGACGTAATAAACGACGGTCATAACCAGAAAAACGACGATCATCTTCTGAAAGACATAAACGAAGAAAATCAGCAAGGGTCGTTTTTTCATTACCCAGCTCAGCAACTCCGTTAATCGTGAAATTATTATCTTGGAAATGCTCCTCTCCCTCTGCATCCATCGTTTTAATCAAACCGATCCGTTCGTAAACCAAAAATGCATGAACAGCGATAACTTTTAGTTCAAACAAGATACGTTTTATCCAGGGCAAATTCGCACGATGCCAAGCCAACCAGTTTGCAAATAGAAGGATATGGCGACATTCTTCCTGCATAACAGGCTCAAAGGTTTCAATCAGTTCTTTCGTGAAAAATCCAGACTTTTCTGCGATTGCAAACAAACCGAAGGCATAAAAACTATCCCAACATTCACTAAATCCTGTTACCAAATAGGCCCATTCCGGATCTTTTGGGACCGAATAAGGGGACTCTGATGCAAGGGGGATACCATAAAACCTGACCAAATCAGAAAGAACTTCCTTATGACGATTTTCCTCCCACGCATTCCGTGCAATGGCATCAGCCCATTCTGGATCCACAATTTCTTTGACATAGGCAGCCATCCTCAAACGGGCCTTGCCCTCTGTCTGCACAGCGATATCCCAAATAGGCAACGATTTTAAACGATCAATTTCCTGATCGGTAAGCTTTGGCCAGTCCATAAAAGTTGGTCTGTAAGGATTAAAAGTCTCACGGAACATCTGACATACCATTTGCCTATGCTCTTTACTACCGATTTTAATCGAGCCTGGAATATTACTCATCCAATGGCGCACTCGATAATTCATCTCCTCGAGCTCTTTATCTGATTTTGGCTGAGGCAAGGTATGTAAATCTTCAGGTAATTGCGTATAAATTGCTTTCAAGTCAGACATTTCCAAATCGACTCCTTACTTTTAAAATCATTAATTTTTTAAATCATTTCAGTTCTGATAATTTATGAATGATACGGTTAACAAGCCCATATTTGATGGCTTCCTGGGCAGACATCCAATAATTTCTATCGGTATCTTTGGCAATTTTATCATAAGAATGTCCAGTCTCTTTTGCAAAAATTGCATTCAAACGTTCACGCATTTTTATAATTTCCCTGGCCTCGATATCAATGTCCGTCGCCGGTCCTCTGACCCCACCCATTGGCTGATGCAATAAGAAACGTGTATTGGCTAAACAGAAACGTCGTTCTTTACGTCCTGCGGCATAAATCAGGGCCCCTGCCGATGCGACCCATCCTGTACCAATCATGTTAATCGGTGCATGGCTGTCCACAAAACGGATCATATCATGAATTGTATCACCACTTTCCACATGACCGCCAGGCGAATTGACATAAATATTGATCGGCTTAGACGACTCATAAGCCAGGGCCAACAAACGCCCGCTTATTTCCCTTGCAAGCTTGTCATTCACTTCACCAAAAATTAGAATTGTACGTTCTTTGAAAAGTTTATTTTCCAATTCATTATTTGCACCAGCCTCAGGAAAATTTTTATCCTCCTTTTTCTCTTCATCATCTGGATCACTATCACTGAAATGTTTTTGTCCACCATCTGAAAGCTGCATAAGCTTCACCAATATTTTCCTTCAAATTATCTTTTCAAAAAAACAATTTTTATTTTATTTACTCTATTTTTTATACACCCTACATTGATAAATGAAAATTTTTTTTATTCACTGATCAGTTTTTTATATATGCCTGTAAAATTATCATTTTTACACAACAAAACTTATTATGATCTGCAATTTATCTTATAAATCAGGGGGAAAAGATTATTTATCTATATTATGGAAACAAAATAGCGTATTAAGAAAAAACCTATAAACACTATAAAATTCATCAAATATGTTTTTATTTTATAAATTAAGGGTATAGAAGGGTATAGATAGAGTGTCTTCCATCCAGCAGCCAATTTTACGATATTTCTTATTTTTTAATCTCTTCTGTCTGGGGGGATGCTCCCAATCTGTGTTTATTAAAGCCCCCGTAAACGCATATCATGATATAGAAGGCGGCATTGTATCTCAACCCAGGCTGCCTGTTCCGGGAAATGATCAGAAATATCCCTATGTAGGGTTGACACCAACAGCCTCCCCTCCTCTGCCCTCCCAAGATTTACGCAATGCAATCACAGATTCTCTCTCACAGGATAGAAATGAGACACAGTGGCAAAATGTAAAAAACCCAATTATTATTCCTGATATTCCTCCATTACCTGCACAGCAGAATAACCCACCTGCAAAATCGTCCGTTCAAACCAAACCTGTCAATAATCAACCTGGTCAGAACACCAACATGCAACCTGCGGAAAATCTCGCATCCTCTGCGAATTTTAATGCGGCAGGAGAGCCACCTCAACCAAACCAGAACTCGAATATTCACAACACGATCAATCAAAAAGAAAAATCGGTTAAACCAGTCGAGACTGTCGAATCCCATAAAACCGAACCCGTGGTTATGCCAGAACTTAGGGCAAAAATTGATGAACAAAATGTTGTAATTCCCTCTATTCCCGTCAATCCTCCCCCTCCATCCCACTTCCCTGATTTTGATGTCCCACCGGACATCAACCTTCCCCCTCCATCCCATCCTTCAGGTTTATCCTTTAAGGAACCAACAGGAACGCTTATACGTTTTCCGATTGATTCCGACACGCCTTATGCCAAACAAGAAGATATAATAAATAATATTGCCTGGCAAAGAAAAGGCAGAACCGTTTTTGTTCACGGATATGGTGACACAACCTCTCTTGATCCCGATGCACAAACTGCGGCGGTTTCACTTGCCTTGCTACGTGCAAAAACAGTTGCAAAATTATTAATCGCCCATAATGTACCAGAATCCGCTATTGTAATCCGGGCCTATGCATTTGGACACGGTGTTCGGATTCGTATGGACAATTAGTATTTTCTTTTTTAATTTTAATTTATTCTATTCAAACGAGCCTATGTCATGACAGAAGAATTCCATCGTATTCGTCGCCTGCCACCTTATGTATTTGCTGAAGTAAATGCCGCTAAAAAGGCCGCACGAGCACGTGGAGAAGATATTATAGATCTGGGTATGGGAAATCCAGATAGCCGTCCCCCTGAACATGTTATCCAAAAATTAATTGAAACAACCTCTGCTCCCCGTGTCCACGGTTATTCCGTCAGTCGTGGAATTGCCGGTCTACGCAAAGCCCTTGCAAATTATTATCAAAGACGTTTTAATATCACCCTTGACCCTGAACATGAAACAATCGTGACTTTGGGATCAAAGGAAGGATTGGCAAACCTGGCTTCTGCAATCACCAGTCCTGGCGATACTATTCTTGTTCCCAATCCTTCCTATCCCATTCATCAATTTGGATTTATTATCGCTGGTGCTGCAATTCGCTCAATTCCTGCAAAACCAGATGAACATATGCTGGAGGCACTGCATCGTGCTGTTAAACATTCCATTCCGAAACCCACCGCCCTTATCGTCAATTTTCCTTCAAATCCCACCGCCTATTTGGCAGATCTGGATTTTTATCGTGAGCTCGTTCAGTTTGCAAAAAAAGAATCAATCTGGATTCTCTCTGATTTGGCTTATGCTGAAATTTATTTTGGTGAGAAAATTCCACCCTCCATTTTGGAAATACCAGGAGCAAAAGATATCGCTGTCGAATTTACTTCCATGTCTAAAACCTACTCAATGGCTGGCTGGCGTATCGGTTTTGCCGCCGGTAACAGAAAACTTATTGCTGCACTAACCCGAATCAAATCGTATTTAGATTATGGGGCCTTCACACCAGTTCAAGTTGCCGCAACAGCAGCCCTGAACAATCCCCAGGATTATGTAGAAAAAATTCGGACCCTATATAAAGAAAGAAGGGATACCATAATCAAAGGGTTGCATTCAGCTGGATGGAATGTTCCTTCCCCTGAAGCCTCCATGTTTGCATGGGCCCCCATTCCTGAACAGTTTAAATCAATGGGAAGTGTTGAATTTTCCAAACTTCTTCTCAAGGAAGCCCAGGTTGCTGTCGCCCCTGGTCTTGGTTTTGGTGAATATGGTGACGATCATGTTCGAATTGGTCTGGTGGAAAATACCCAAAGATTGAGACAAGCCTGCCGTTCAATAAAACATTTCATGCAGGCTTATTCTAAATAGCCCAACTATCTTTATTTAAGAAAAAATATATATCTTGCTCGGAGAAATTTTATGGATAATCCTTCGGTTAATAAACCCTTAAACCTTGGAATCGCTGGTCTTGGAACCGTAGGAATTGGCGTGTTACGATTATTGCAAAATAATCAAAAAACTATAACGAACCGTGCTGGACGCCCGATCCGCATCCATGCCGTGAATGCCAAAAACCGCCATAAAAATCGAAATATTGATTTAACAACTTTTAAATGGTACGAAGATCCGTTAGATCTTGCAACTGATCCTGATATAGATGTTGTTGTTGAATTGATCGGCGGTGCAAATGGAGCGGCTTATGAACTTGTCTGTGAAGCAATAAAAAATAAAAAGGCTGTTGTTACAGCAAATAAGGCCCTGATTGCTCTGCACGGTAACGAACTTGCCAAAATGGCTGCCAGTCAAAATGTTCCATTACTTTTTGAAGCTGCCGTTGCAGGTGGAATTCCAATTATTAAAACCATCAAAGAAGCCTTGGCGGCAGATCGCCTGATTGAAATTGGCGGAATCTTAAACGGAACCTGTAACTACATGTTGACCACCATGACAAGAACTGGACGAGGTTTTGAAGACATCCTAAAGGAAACTCAGCAACTTGGATATGCCGAAGCTGATCCATCCACCGATATTGATGGACTTGATGCCGCCCATAAACTTGCCATTCTGGCAAGCCTTGGTTTTGGGTATACTTTCAATTTCAAAGATATTTTTGTTGAAGGAATTCGAAACATCTCTCCACATGATATCCATTATGCCCAAGAATTGGGTTACACGATTAAATTGGTGGGTATGGCACAATATCATTCAGAAAACAAACTGGAATTACGTGTTCATCCCGCACTTTTGCCTCAGTCCTCTCCCTTGGCCCGTGTTAATGGCGTAATTAATGCCATCAGAACAAAAGGCGAATTTTCAGGTTATCTGATGCTTGAAGGTGCCGGAGCTGGCGAAGGCCCAACCGCCACGGCTGTTTGCGCTGATATCATCGATATCGCCAGAGGCAATACAATACCCATGTGGGGAACGGACTGGAATGAACTCCGTCCCGCAACACTTGTCCCCAACTCGGATTTTAACAAAGCCTATTATATACGTCTTATTGTTGAGGATAAACCAGGTGTTGTGGCTGATATTGCAACCATTTTCAAAGAAAACAATGTTTCCCTACGAAGCCTGTTGCAACATAAAAATCATATGACTACTGATTCTGAAAATACGGTTCCTATCGTACTTGTGACTCATAAAAACAAGGAAAGTTCTTTATTAAAGTCATTAAAAGCAATTTATGACCTTCCTGCAATTCTGGAAAAACCCATCATGATCCGCATTGAAGAGCCATAATCATTACATACAAGGAAATTTTAAATCATGAATAAACCTCCTTTTCAATCTGGTTATACCGTCTCTGATCGGAACTTGGCGCTTGAACTCGTACGCGTGACGGAAGCTGCAGCACTTAAGTCCTTTCACTGGATTGGACTTGGCAAGAAAAACGAAGCTGATGCAGCAGCCGTTCAAGGCATGCGGCAAGCTTTTGATACTGTTGCCATTTCAGGCACCGTCGTAATCGGTGAAGGTGAAATGGATGAGGCTCCCATGCTTTATATTGGTGAAAAAGTTGGGGCTGGCGGACCCGAAATGGATATTGCTGTCGATCCATTGGAAGGAACAAATCTCGTTGCCAAGAATCTGCCCAATGCGATCACTGTCGTTGCATTGGCGGAAAAGGGGAACTTTCTTCATGCCCCTGATATCTACATGGACAAAATTGCCATTGGTCCGGGCTACCCCGAAGGTGTCATTGACATAGATAATAATGTTAAAACTAATTTAATGAACCTTGCAAAAGCGAAAAAAGTTGATGTTTCTGATTTAACTCTCAGCATTTTGGAAAGAGAGCGTCATGAGGAAATTATTGCCAAAGCCCGTGAAGCCGGCGCTCATGTCAAACTAGTTTCTGATGGCGATGTTGCCAGCATTATCTCAACCTGTCTCCCAAAAAGTAATGTTGATATTGTCATAGGATCAGGTGGTGCCCCAGAAGGCGTTCTTGCTGCTGCGGCATTACGTTGTTTTGATGGGCAAATGCAGGGCAGACTGCTTTTTGAAAATAAAGAGCAGATTGATCGTGCCAGAAAGATGAATCCCCTTGATCCGCAACGCAAACTTTCCCTTCATGACATGGCCAATGGAAATGTCTTATTTTCGGCAACAGGGGTTACAAATGGTGATATCCTTAAAGGTGTGCGCTGGAAAGGAAATCATGTATGGACAAATTCAATAGTTACGAGATCAGTATCAAAAACCATCCGTTTCATTAACGCTTGCCACGACCCGCGTAACAAACCTCAAACAACTATTTAAATTCCTCAAATCTCCATGTCGGAAACCTCTTCTCTAGTCCTTAATGTCAGTCAAAGTCTTTCAGGACGCCAATGGGTATGGCGTCATTCTTCTCTGGATCAGCATTTTCTGGATCGTCAGGCACAAGCGATTGCTCAGAAAGCTTCCCTTTTCGAGGTTGTTGGTCGCATGATGGCATTAAGAGGGGTTTCCGCGGAAAATTTGCCTTTTTTTTTATCCCCAACCCTTAAAGCATTACTCCCCAATCCCTCTTGTTTAAAAGATATGGACAAAGCGGCAGCACGTATTGCCGATGCCATAATTAACCATGAGAAAATTGCCATATTTGGCGATTACGATGTAGATGGTGGCTGTGCCACAGCCCTGTTTAGCGACTTTTTTTCCATGCTGGGAAATCAAGCCATTTCATACATTCCAGATCGCTTCAAGGAAGGTTATGGTCCAAATGTGCAAGCGCTGGAACAGCTTATTCAACAAGGGGCAACCCTTATCATCTGTGTCGATTGTGGAACCGCAGCTCATTCCGTTTTTGATCAGATTAATCAGGAAAAAACAGACTTTATCGTTTTTGACCACCATAAATCAGAGAACGTTCCCAATATTTATGCAACCGTCAATCCTAATCGTTTAGACTGCACATCCAGACTAGGCAATCTTTGTGCCGGTGGAGTAAGCTTTATTGCATCCATTGCAATTACCCGAAATCTGCGGGAAAAAAATTATTTTCAAACCAACCCTGAACCTAATCTTTTTAAATTAATGGATCTCGTCGCTTTATCGACAATTTGTGACGTTATGCCTTTGACAGGCTTAAATAGAGCCTTTGTCACGCAAGGCTTGAAAATCCTAGCAAAACGTGAACGTATAGGGTTGGCTGCCTTATTGGATGTTGCTGGAATTACGCAAGTACCCAACGCCTTTAGTTGCGGATTCGCATTAGGTCCGAGAATTAATGCTGGTGGACGTATTTCCGAAGCAAGTCTTGGATTACAGCTTTTAACGAACTCTAACCCCTTTGATGCAAGACTGATTGCCGAGCGTCTGGATACCATCAATAAACAACGGCAGAATATTGAAAAAGATGTATTGGATCAGGCCACCGAACAAGCAATGGAACAATATAGACAAGGTAATGCCGTCATTATGCTTAGCAATCCAAAATGGCATTCCGGTATCGTTGGCATTGTTGCCGGTCGCATCAAGGAACAAATCAACCGTCCAATTTTAATCGGGACAGAACTACAGGATGGCACCGTCAAAGGCTCTGGCCGGTCTGTTCCTGGCCTAGATTTGGGAGCCGCTATTATCGCAGCAAAACAGGCTGATTTATTGATCCAGGGAGGAGGTCATACAATGGCAGCCGGTTATTGCTATCATAAAGACAAAAGCCAGAAATTACACGATTTTCTTAATCATTATTTAAACCAGGCCACTCATTATCCGGCTGTCGCAGATTTAGAAATTGAAACCGTCATCACTCCAGCAGGAGCCTCAGTTGAACTGGCCAAACAGATTGAAAATCTGGCTCCCTTTGGAAATGGAAATGAAGAACCCCTCATTGTCCTGTCTTATGTACACATTATCCGTACGGACAGGATAGGCAAAGATGGGAATACCTTACGGTTAATCATTCAGGGAGAAGAAAGACAATCCTTAAAAGCCCTTCTCTTCCGTGCAGATCAGAATCCGATAACTGTATTCTTAGAAGATTCTCAAAACCGGCGACCTGTTCATTTGGCAGGATGGTTACGTAACAATCAATGGAATGGACAGGAAAATACAACTTTTTTTATAAAAGATGCAAGTTTTATAAAAAATTAATATTTTTTACTTGACCAAGAGATCACACCCATGTATTAAAACCTTCATTGCCTCTGTCCCGTTCGTCTAGAGGCCTAGGACATCGCCCTTTCACGGCGGCAACACGGGTTCGACTCCCGTACGGGACGCCAATAATTTATTGCATAAATTATTTGCATCGAATATTATTCATATCTAGTCTGAAGTTAAATAACCATTTGTTATTTTAACTTATTCTATTGTTTTATGCTATATAAAGAAATATGTATTCTTTTAAATGGCTCTCCCATAAATGAAATGTGCTGCTCTCATTGTAACTTACAATCGGCTGAATAAATTACAATTATGTTTACGCGCAACTTTTGCCCTTAAATTTGATACAATAATAGTCATTGACAATGCATCCACAGATGGTACAGAACAATGGCTATCCTCTCTAAAAGAATCCCGCCTACAAATCTTGCGCATGAAAAATAATATTGGGGGTGCGGGTGGATTTAAATACGGTGCCCAATATATTGCGTCTTTAGACATAGACTGGATTTTTTTCTTTGATGATGATGCCTATCCAGCTGAGAATTTGCTTGATAATTTTATCCAGTTCAAAAAAGACAATTATCAAATTTTTTGCTGCAGGGTATTAACCCCTGATTATAAAATATGTTCCATGAACATACCCTTTAAAAAAATACCTTCAACTTTACTGGCCACAATACATTATAAAATAAACCCAAAACAGTTTTTACCGCAGTCTGATGCAATCTGTGAGGTACAAACCTTTTCGTTTGTAGGAACCATTATTCATAAAAACATTTTAAAAAAATACGCCCATATAATAATAGATGATCTGTTTATTTATTTTGACGATTTGGCTTTTTCATATTACTTGTCACAAAAAAATAATAAAATTCTGTATGTTCCAGATTTTATTTTTGTACATGATGTTATTTTACATTCCCAAATTTTTTCAAATAAGAAATTATATTATCTTGTACGTAACCTGATCATTACCCATAAAATTTACAGGAACAAACCTTTTTTTACTTTGCCTTCAACTTTATGCAGAATTATGACATGTTTCCTTTTATGCATGATTCAAAAAAATAGAGTCCAATCCTTAAGATATTTGTTTAATGGAATAAAAGATGGATTTAGTTATAAAGTTAAAAATATTCTTATTTAAATAAAATCCTATATTGCATTTTCAAAACACATTTTTTTACGAAATAATACGCTTTCAATAAAATAATGAAACAATTATCCCACTAAAAGCGTAGTTGTTTTAATCAATCAAATAATTTTCTATTTCTAACCGCCCCCTTGTCCGCACTGGTTGCCATCATCGCATAGGATTTCAAGGCCATACTAACTTTACGTGCTCTTGCCCTGACAGGTTTCCAGCCCTTTTGATCCTGTTCATTTCGGCGTTGTTTCAGGATCTCATCCGATACCTGCAAATGAATGAAGCGATTAGGAATATCAATCTTAATTGTATCCCCGTCTTTAACTAGGCCAATTGTTCCTTTGTCGGCAGCCTCTGGAGATACATGACCAATTGATAAACCGGATGTTCCACCTGAAAAGCGTCCATCTGTCAATAACGCACAAAGTTTCCCAAGATTTTTTGATTTCAAATAACTGGTTGGATAAAGCATTTCCTGCATTCCGGGACCTCCCTTAGGTCCTTCATAACGAATAACAACAATGTCCCCAGGTTCAATTTGGTCTGATAAAATGCTTTCAACTGCGCTATCCTGGCTTTCAAAAACACGTGCCTTGCCTTCAAATACCAAAATTGATTGATCAACACCGGCTGTTTTTACAACACACCCATCTTCGGCTAAATTACCATACAAAACAGCCAGCCCACCATCTTTGGAATATGCATGTTCAATATCACGGATACAGCCGCCAACACGATCCTGATCCAACGTTTTCCAACGCTGATTTTGACTGAAGGCCTGTTGAGAAGGAATACCACCGGGAGCGGCTTTAAAAAAATCCAAAACAGATTTTTCATGTGTTGAAATAATATCCCAATGAAGAATAGCATCCTTTAAACTATCTGAATGGACTGTGATTGTATTTAGATGCAATAAATTTGCTTTAGCCAGTTCACCCAGAATTCCGTAAACACCTCCGGCCCGATGCACATCCTCAATATGATAGAGCTGAGTATTCGGGGCCACTTTACATAATTGTGGTATTTTACGAGATAAACGGTCTATATCCTGTAATGTAAAAGGAACTTCCCCTTCTTGTGCTATAGCCAAAAGATGTAAAATCGTATTCGTTGACCCCCCCATAGCAATATCCAAGGCCATCGCATTTTCAAAGGCCTCTTTCGTTGCAATGGAACGTGGCAATATTTTATCATTACCATCCCTATAATAAGAATTACAAAGTTCAACAATTCTTTTGCCCGCCCTTCTGAATAAAAACTGGCGATCTTTATGCGTAGCCAACAAAGTGCCATTACCAGGAAAGGAAAAACCCAAAACTTCGGTTAGACAATTCATGGAATTGGCCGTAAACATACCAGAACAGGAACCACAGGTTGGACAGGCGTTTCGTTCATATTCCGTTACCTGACTATCTTGAACATTATCATCACCGGCGGCAATCATCGCATCAATCAGATCCAGTTTATGATTAGCCAGATGACTTTTACCCGCTTCCATTGGACCACCGGACACAAAAACAGCAGGGATGTTCAAACGCATTGCAGCCATTAGCATCCCAGGAGTTATCTTATCACAATTCGAAATACAAACCATTGCATCTGCACAATGCGCATTCACCATATATTCAACTGAATCAGCAATAATCTCTCGACTTGGTAAGGAATATAGCATTCCATCATGCCCCATCGCAATTCCGTCATCAATCGCAATTGTGTTAAATTCTTTTGCCACGCCACCGGCATTTTCAATTTCTTTTGCAACCATCTGGCCCAAATCCTTTAAATGAACATGGCCGGGAACAAATTGGGTAAAAGAATTAACCACAGCAATAATTGGTTTATGAAAATCATCATCTTTCATTCCAGTTGCACGCCATAAAGCACGTGCACCAGCCATATTACGACCATGAGTAGAAATGTATGAACGATATTGAGGCATCCGTTAACCCTTGCATGAAAAAATTAAAATAAATTGTGATTAAAATTAATTCCTATTGAATTAGTTCACTATTCTGTAAAAGCAATTTTATACATGATTTTTTTAATAAATTATTATTATATCTTACAATCAACCGCTTTCTTTATTTGAAATCATCATAAATCTTTAAACATGATAAGAAAACTTTTAAATTGATTTCTGTTTCATAACCGGTCAAAACGAATTGATTATTTTATTTAACAATCGTCAATGAAATAGAAAATATTCTCGAATGTCCCGTTTTTTATCAAAAATTATAAAACCCGCAATCTTTTTTGACCGGGATGGTGTTATCAATATCGATACGAACTATCCTTATCGTCTGGAAGATTTAATTTTGGTTGAAGGGGTTGAAGAGGCTATTTGTCAAGCCAAGAAACTCGGTTTCCTTACCGTCGTAGTAACCAACCAATCTGGGGTTGCACGCGGCTTTTTCACAGAACGGGACGTCCAGAACTTTCATCACTATATTCAAGAAAAACTAAAAAAATATAATACCGCTATTGATGCCTTTTATTATTGTCCCTACCATCCAGAAGCCAAGATTAAAAAGTATCGACAGGATCACCCTGATCGTAAACCGCATGCAGGAATGATTGAACATGCAATTCATGATTTATTCATTGATCGTCAGCATTCTTTTTTGATTGGTGATAAATTGACTGATTTACAGGCTGCAGAAAATGCAAATATTGCAGGATATCTTTTTAAAGAGAAAAATCTTGCATCTTTTTTGAATAAAATAATTAAAAAACAATTAAAATATTAATTTAAGTTCGTTATAAATTCTTTTTTACAATTAAAAATCAATTTTCTATATATATTAACATTATTACAAATCAATTAATACCTCTTAAAATCTTTTCAATTACAATCAAACTTATTC
>NZ_JAXOQA010000012.1:0-39288 GCF_047307945.1 Commensalibacter sp. A3DC
TAATATAAATATTTATTGTGGATATGATTTTACAAGTATTTTATTGTGAAAGTTTATTATTTGATGAAAGCAAATGAGTTGCTATCAAACTGTATTTCAAAAGAAAAAAAAATTCCTCCCAATCCTATAGATAAACGAGTAGGAAGCCGTATCCGGTTAAGAAGAAAGTTATTGGGCTTTTCCCAAGAAAAACTTGCTATAGCTTTAGGTTTATCATTTCAACAGATTCAAAAATATGAAAAGGGATTTAATCGTGTTGGCGCTTCGAGACTTTATTATATAGCACAGTTTTTGCAAGTTCCGATTAATTTTTTCTTTGATGAGTTTTTGACCGGAAACGAAGAAAATAAAAGTCAGGTTCCTCCATCATTTTCAACGGCATTAGATGTTAAAAAAATATTAATTACCAAGGATAAGGAAAATGCCATTAAGGAGGAAATTAAAATTACAGATTTGAATGTTATGAATAATAAGGAAACGGTTGATTTGTTAAAGGCGTATTATCATATTAAAGATAAGGAAATCAGGAAAAAGTTGCTACATCTTATTAAGGTTATGGCAGAATGATTTAAAAAATATTTCATTCTCTATGTAAAATGTTATCTGTAATAAAAGAGGAGATTTTTTTCGATTTGAAAGAATCTTTTAATTGCTTTTCATTATATTGGGATTGAAGCCAATATAAAAAATTCACTTTTCCATGCGTTTGCTGAAGATATTGGGTAAAAAAAGCATCAAGAATTCCTGTTCTGGAATATTTAAAATGACCGTATTTCCATGAAAGCTGTCGCATTGCAGAATGAATATCGTAGTTTTCAAATAGAAGAATTAATGCGGAAACTAAACCTGCACGATCAGCTCCAGATTTACAGTGGATTAAAAGAGGGAATTCAATAGCTTTGTAAATATTTGCAAGATTTAGAATTCGATCGATATGTGGTGCTCCACGGCTTTCAAAAGGGAGGTCGTAATGTTTTAAATTTAATTTATTACTGATATGGCGGGATAGCGCATCAGAACCACAATTTCTTTTACCCCGTAAATTGATAATTGTTTTAAGATGATATTTGTTTGTTAAATTCAATAATCTGGTTGGAGTGGGATGGTTGCTGCGATATACTTTACCGGGGATAACTGTCTGAAAATTTGACCAGAATAAACGAAAAATCGCATGGTCAACAAATAGGCTGTTGAGCCATGCGATATGATAGTCCCGACGATTTGGAAAAGATGAGTCAAAAATATATTTCTTTTTCATGACTCATCTTTTAGCTTATTTAAAGTTTACGTTCAATTTGTAATCTTTTCAATTCAGCAATTGCATGAGCTGGATTAAGCCCTTTTGGACAGGTCTGTGTACAGTTCATGATAGTACGGCATGCATACAAACGCATTGAATCCTCTAATTCATCAAGGCGTTCGCCTTTATACTCATCACGGCTATCAGCAACCCAACGCATGGCAGCCAATAAGACGGATGGGCCTAAATATTGGTCCCCGTTCCACCAATATGAAGGACAAGAGGTTGAACAGCAAAAACACAGGATACATTCATATAAACCATCCAGTTTTTTACGCTCCTCAATGGATTGTAACCGTTCTTTGTCAGGGGGTGGAGGGGTATCAGCTTTAAGCCATGGATCAATTTCCCTTAATTGTGCATATGGACCATTAAGATCAGGTATCAAATCCTTAATGACGGGCATATGGGGGAGAGGATAAATTGCAATATCCCCCTCATATTCATTAATGTGTTTTGAACAGGCTAGGGTATTTAATCCGTTAATGTTCATGGCACAAGATCCGCAAACCCCTTCACGACAAGAACGACGGAATGATAAAGTCGGATCAATTTCATTCTTAATATGAATTAACGCGTCTAAAACCATTGGGCCGATTTTGTCCAGATCAACCTCGTAAGTGTCGATGACTGGATTTTTGTTATCATCAGGGCTCCAACGATAGATTCTAAATTTCTTGATATTTTTTGCCTGTGAAGAGGCATAAAATACTTTTCCAATTCCAATTTTACTGTTTTTGGGTAGTCTTAATTCAACCATTAGTCATCACCTTCTCTGATTAATATACCCGTTTTTTAGGAGGGAAAACCTGAACTTCATCGGTTAAAGTTCTCATATGGACTGGGCGATAATCAAGTGAAACCTCTCCCTTGTCATTAAGATATGAAACAGTATGTTTCAACCAGTTTTTATCGTCACGTTCAGGATAATCATCATGGGCATGTGCGCCACGACTTTCATGACGTGCGGTTGCACTTACCATGGTTACGGTACCATTTGCCAATAGATTCTCGAATTCCAAGGCTTCCATTAAATCTGTATTCCAAATCAGGGATTGATCGGAAACAGAGATGTCCCCCAGACCAGACCAGATATCCCTAATCTTTTCAACGCCCGCTTTCATGTTTTTAGTATTCCGGAAAACGGCTGCATGACGTTGCATGGTTCTTTGCAGGGTGTCACGCATTTGAGCCACACGGGTTCCACCTTTGGCAAATCTTAGTTTATCTAAACGGCCAAATGCATTTTCCCCGGCATTTTTAGGGAATGGAGCAACAGGAGCGCCAGGTTTAAGAATATCTTTTGCACGTAAGGCAGCTGCACGACCAAATACAATCAAGTCAAGTAATGAATTCGTGCCAAGGCGGTTTGCACCATGAACGGAAACACAGGCACATTCACCGATTGCCATTAATCCCGGAACGGTTGCATCTGGATTGTCTTTGGTAGGTCGAATAACTTCGGCCTGAAGATTTGTTGGGATACCACCCATATTATAATGGACAGTTGGTAATACAGGAACGGGTTCCTTCGTTACATCAATTCCGGAGAAAATGCGCGATGTTTCAACAATACTAGGTAAACGTTCGTGTAAAAGGTCTGCCCCCAGATGTTCAAGATGTAACATGATGTGATCTTTATTGGGACCACATCCGCGTCCTTCATTGATTTCCACAATCATGGCACGAGAGACAACGTCACGAGAAGCAAGGTCCTTTGCATGTGGCGCATAACGTTCCATGAAACGTTCACCTTCACTGTTTGTCAGATAGCCGCCTTCTCCGCGACATCCTTCTGTTAACAAACAGCCGGCTGGGAAAATACCGGTTGGATGGAATTGAACGAATTCCATATCCTGTGTTGGGATGCCAGCACGCATGACCATGGCATTTCCATCACCTGTGCAAGTATGGGCAGAAGTACAGGATTGAAAAGCGCGTCCATATCCTCCTGTCGCCAGAACAACCAGATTTGCACGGAAACGGTGTATACTGCCATCCTCCAGACACCATGCCGTAACACCGCGACATGTGCCATTTTCATCCATGATAAGATCAATAGCAAAATATTCAACAAAGAATTCAACATTATGTTTCAAGCATTGTTGATAAAGTGTATGCAATATAGCGTGACCAGTTCTGTCTGCCGCAGCACAAGCGCGTTGAACGGGTTCCTTTCCGAAGTCGCGCATGTGTCCACCAAATGGACGTTGATAGATTTTACCATCTTTATTCCTGGTAAAGGGTACTCCCATATGTTCCAGTTCATAAACGGCAGGAACCGCTTCACGGCATAAATATTCAATTGCGTCCTGATCACCAAGCCAGTCAGAGCCCTTTACGGTATCGTACATGTGCCATTGCCAGTGATCCTCTCCCATATTTCCAAGTGAAGCCGCAATTCCCCCCTGGGCTGCTGTTGTATGACTGCGGGTTGGAAATACTTTTGTAATACAGGCTGTATGAAAACCGGCCGCACCCATTCCCAATGTTGCCCGCAAGCCAGAACCGCCAGCCCCTATGACAATGACATCATAGGCATGATCCACGATACGATACGTATCTTTTAATGATAAAGTAGTATCAGTCATTACGATATATATCCTTTAAATGCTGAATTATTTACTGGCGGATGCAGTAAAAAATAATTTTAATATAGAAATTACGGATAGAATTCCTAAAAATAAGGCCCCACCTTTAATACAGTAATTAAGAGCCAATCTTTTTCTTTCACGTGCGTAATCTGATGTAATGACTTCCAAGCCGAGTTGCATATGACGGAATGTTAGCAAGACAAGTGTGAGTAATAAAATTGTATTCGTAGGTTTTCCAGCCCATTTTACAACATCCTTATGATCTGCATCACCCAATCTTAGCATTTGGATAATAAACCAGATTGATAAAGGGGCACTGCCTGCCGCGGTTATGCGTTCGGTCCACCAATGTTCGAAAATATTGTGTCCTGTCCCCAATCCACGCATACGTCCAAGATAAGAGCGTAGAATGGTGGGGCGTTCTACAGAGGTATTCATTGGAGTTTCTCCTAATTGTTTATAGAAAATTATTTTGATATTTTTTAATCAATACGAAGGTTGTCTATTTTTTTCTTTTTTTGATTTTTTTACCAAGAATAATAGTCCATAAAGCTAAAGTTAAAGCAGCAACACCGATAACCTCTGATTTACTGTCTTGATTAATTTCAGGTTTTTCAAGACGTTTGCCACTTAAATCCCAAATAAAATGACGAATACCGCCAATAAAATGGAGAAAGAATGCTGATGAAAAACCAAATAAAATAATTTGTCCTAGAAAACTTCCTGTAAATTTTTGAGTTTTTTGAAAAGATTTTGGTCCTTTTGCGGCTGAAACCAGCCAGGCAACCATTAATGCACTTCCTGCGGAAAGTGCACCGCCTGTAATGCGGTTACTGATTGACAAGACCATTGATAAAATGGGTTTGTAAACTTGTAAATGGGGCGACATTGGTCGGTTTCGATATGATCCGTCACTTTTGTAACCTACATAAAAAGTTTTGCGTATATCCGACATTCTTGATTTCCTAATTAATCCTTATAACACGGCTGATACCGATTTAAGTTAATTGCACTTTATACCCCACTAAAAGATTGATCCAGTCAATTTTTGGACATTCAATTGATTGTGTATGAAGTATTCGGGGTCTTTGTTATTTGATGACTAAACAGTTTTTTGTTTTATTTCTAAAGTAACAATAAGAATATGATAATAACAATTTTCAGGATAAAAAAATAAATATCAAATTAATTTGTATAAATTGGATTAATGGCTATAGAAACGTGAAATTGGTAATCATTAATTTATTTATGTTTTTAATTTCGATACCAACAAATCATATCAATTTTATGATCTGTTGGTTAAAAACTATCATTTAGAAATTAGATTCATTTCTATTAATTTTTCGGCAATCTGTACTGTATTCAATGCTGCACCCTTACGTAAATTGTCGGAAACGCACCATAGTCCTAAGCCATTTGGAACTGTTGGATCGATACGGAGTCGTGAAACATAGGAGGCATCTTCTCCTGCCGCCTCAATCTGGGTAATATAGCCGCCATCTTCCTGTTTATCGAATAGAATGACACCTTCAGCGTTGCGTAAGGCTTTTTGTGCCTTGGCAAGATCAACGGGGCGTTCACATTCAATGGTAATTGCCTCGCCATGTCCGATAAAAACAGGAACCCGAACACAGGTTGCAAAAACATTGATATCTGGATCAAGAATTTTTTTGGTTTCCACATTCATTTTCCATTCTTCTTTTGTCGATCCGTCTGGCATGAATTTATCAATATGAGGTATACAGTTAAAGGCAATTTGCTTGGTAAAATTGTTTATTGAAATGGAATCCCCAACCAATGATGATTTGGTTTGGATATATAATTCGTCCATTCCTTTTTTGCCTGCCCCGCCTGTGGCTTGATATGTCGAAACAACAATTCTTTTAATTTTGAACAAGTCGTGCAAAGGTTTTAAGGCAACAACCATCTGAATGGTTGAACAGTTTGGATTTGCAACAATATTCCGCTTGATTTTCTTTAAATCTTCCGGATTAACCTCTGGAACCACTAATGGAACATCAGGTTCCATACGGAAATGGGAAGTATTGTCAATCACGATACAGCCTGCCTTGGCTGCTTTGGGTGAATAGACGGATGATACGGATGCGCCAGGAGAGGATAAAGCGATATCCCATCCCTTAAAATCAAAGGTTTCAAGATTTTGGACTTTTAGAATTCTTTTGTCACCAAAGGATATTTCTTTTCCTGCCGAACGTGGAGAAGCCAAGGCAACAATTTCCTTAATTGGAAAATCACGTTCCGCCAGAATTTTTAAGATTTCTCTACCTACCGCCCCTGTTGCTCCAATAACGGCTATGCGATATCCCATAGTATATAATCCTTAGATAATAAAGTTTAATAAATTTTAAAGAAGTCTTTAGAAACCAGCCAAATATTTTAACTCTTTTATTATTTATGTAAATAAATTTTATCAAAATTGTTTGAAAATAAAGAAAATTATTAGGAAAAAAAAAGAAGCTATGTTCTTCTTAGTAATAATTTAAAAGGTCTTTATACTAATTGTTAATCAGGGTTTTTTTTATTTATGAGTCGTTTAAATGTGTTGTATGCACAAAAAGTAAAGAATGGTGAGCTTAAACCAGACAAGGCACAGGAACAAATTGCAGACCGACTGGATCATCTTTGTGTTGAATTGTCTGATTATGTGCCAGAACAGACTAACGTTGGCGGGCTTTTGAATTCATTTAAAAAATTGTGGAAAAAGCCTATTGTAAAACCCAAGGGTATATATCTTGTAGGGCCTGTTGGTAGAGGTAAATCAATGTTGATGGATTTATTTTACAGTCAGGCCCCTGTTGAAAAAAAGATGAGAACACATTTTCATGTTTTCATGCAGGAAGTGCATAAGAAATTTCATGCGTTGGAAATACAGTATCCAAAGGGTGAAGATCCCATTCCAAAACTGGCTGAGGAAATTGTCGAAAAGACATGGTTGCTTTGTTTCGATGAATTTCAAGTCAATGATATAGCTGATGCAATGATATTGGGGCGACTGTTTGAATATCTTTTTAAATTGGGAGTTATCATTGTTGCCACTTCGAATGTTCACATCAGGGATTTATTTCAAAACAGACCGGGAGCTGATGCTTTCAAGCCGTTTATTGCTTTATTAGCACAAAATATGATTGAACTTGAATTATGTTCGGCACATGATTATCGATTGGGTCGCAAGGAAATTGAAACCAAATGGTTGATCGGCTGTAATCCGGAAAACCATGCTCTTCTGGATAAAATCTTCTTACAGGAATCAGGTGGCAAAGAGGGCGAAAAGACAATCTTAACCGTTATGGGACGTCAATTTACCATACCTTGCGCAGCAGGAAAGGTGGCCCGGTTTCAATTTGAACAATTATGTGATGCGGCACTGGGAGCTGGTGATTATTTGGTTTTGGCTCAAAAATATGAAGTATTGATTATTGATAACATACCGATATTTAACCCTGAAAATATGAATGTAATTGAACGGTTTACCACTTTGATTGATGTATTGTACGAACGGCATACAATTCTCTGTGTATCTGCGGAGACGGATTGGGAGCATATTTATCCTGAGGAAAATAGGGCGGCTTTTTTTGAGCGTACTGTTTCACGTTTGTATGAAATGCAAAGTCTAGATTGGACAAAATAGGCATTCGAGAGTAAAGGTTCTCTGACATTTGTTAAAGAAAAATTGAAGTGGCTTATAGGTGCACTTGTTATATTAATAGGTAAATTAAACTCTGAATAGTGAGTTTTTAGTAGAAATAATTAAGGGGAAATATTATGGCGATTGCTGATCAAATTGCCAGTGTATTCAGTGGATCGAATGCTGCGTATCTTGCGGAATTATATGCAAAGTGGAGGCAGGACGCTAATAGTGTTGACCCGTCATTTGCACAGATTTTTTCTGCGATGAATGATGATAAGACAGTTGTAATGGATGATGTAAGGGGACCTTCATGGGCCCCTCGCAAACCTGTAAAAATTGAATTGGAGCCCGATGACAAGCCCGCTTTGACGAAAGAGGGAAAAGTAACAGCCAAACAACTTTATCAGGCTGCGAATGACAGTCTGCGAGCCGTAGAGCTTATAAATGCATATCGAAGCTTTGGTCATTTTAATGCTGTATTGGATCCCTTGTCCATTCATAAGCCTATAGAGTGCAAGGAATTAAATCCTGAAACTTATGGATTTAAAAAAGAGGATTTGGATCGCCCAGTTTTTATGGGAGATGTTACTAAGAATTTCCTTCCAGGTGAAATTCATACTCTTGGTGAAGTCATTCCTGTATTAAGGCGGATTTATTGCAGTTCAATTGCCTGGGAATATACATATCTGCAAAATAGTGAACAACAGCAATGGTTTTGTGAAAAGGTTGAAAGCCAGAAAAATCATGTGCTGAATGCAGATGATAAGAAAACAATCTTACAGGAACTTGCAGAGGCTGTAGGGTTTGAAACTTTTTGTCAAAAACGTTACGTTGGTGTAAAGCGGTTTGGATTGGATGGCGGGGAATCACTTATTCCTGCCTTACGTACCCTTATTCGACATGCAGTAGCAAATTATGATATTCAATCTGTGGCGATGGGCATGGCACATCGTGGACGTTTAAATGTTTTAACCAATATCGTTGGCAAGTCTTTTCCTGCCTTATTTAGTGAATTTGCAGGAAAATCTTATAAATCTGACGATATTCCTGGTGTTGGAGATGTGAAATATCATCTTGGATATCGAAAACAGGTTCAAATGAATGGACAGGATGTCGATCTTGTCCTGGAATTTAACCCGTCCCATCTTGAGGCGGCTGATCCTGTTGTAGAGGGAAGGGTTCGTGCCATGCAAGATGCTAATGGTCAGAAACATCTGGCTGTTTTAATGCATGGTGATGCTGCCTTTGCTGGACAGGGTGTGGTTTATGAAACTTTTGCCATGTCCAGGCTTCCCGGATATAAAACAAACGGAACAATTCACGTTGTTACAAATAACCAGATTGGATTTACCACATCTACAGAATATGGACATTCTGGATATTATTGTACGGATGTCGCTAAAGTTGCTAAAGCTCCCGTCATTCATGTCAACGGGGATGATCCTGAGGCTGTAGTTTCAGTCATGCGGCTTGCCGTTGATTATCGGGAACGTTTTGCAACGGATATTGTTGTTGATATTGTCTGTTATCGTCGATTTGGACATAATGAAACGGATGAACCGACATTTACCCAGCCAATCATGTATCAGGCTGTTCATAAACATAAGGATATTTATCAGCTTTATGCAGCGAAATTACAAGATGAAGGAGTGATTTCTGCTGTAGAAACGGAAAAATATTGGTCTGATTTCCAGAATTATTTACAAAAATCCTATGAAGAGGCTGATAATTATCATCCCGGAACTCCAGAATGGTTAAAAGGTGACTGGAAAAAAATGCAATGGCGTGGAAAAAATCGTAAAGATTTTTCCACGGCAGTTTCAATTGATGATTTAAAGCGGATTGGTAAAGCGATTAGCTCATACCAAACAGGGTTTAATTGCCATCCGAAATTGGTTCGTCAACTTGAAGCTAAGGCCAAAATGTTTGAAACAGGAAAAGGGTTTGACTGGGCGACTGGTGAAGCCTTGGCCTTTGGTAGCCTTTTGTTGGAGGGGCATCCGGTTCGTCTTTCCGGTGAAGACTGTCAACGGGGTACATTCAGTCATCGTAATGCAATGCTGTTTGACCAGAAGACGCAGCAACCTTATATTCCTTTAAATCATATTGCCACTGATCAGGCGAAATTGGACATCTATAATTCATTGCTGTCTGAATTTGCGGTTCTGGGATTTGAATACGGTTATTCTTGTGAAAATGCAAATGCCTTGGTCTTGTGGGAGGCGCAATTCGGTGATTTTGCCAATGGCGCACAGATTATCATTGACCAGTTTGTTTCGGCTGCTGAAAGTAAATGGCTCCAGCAATCGGGGTTGGTGCTTTTATTGCCACATGCCCAGGAAGGACAAGGGGCTGAACATTCATCTGCCCGACTTGAACGTTACTTGCAGCTAAGTGCAGAGGAAAATATGCAGGTTTGTAATTTTACAACTCCCGCAAACTATTTTCATGCCTTGCGTCGGCAGTTGAAACGGAATTATCGTCAACCGTTGGTTGTCATGTCCCCGAAATCTTTATTAAGACATCCTCTTGCACAATCAACATTGGCAGAATTTGCGGATAAAACAGAATTTTTACAAGTTATTGATGAAATAGATGCCTCTGTAAATCGTCAAAAAGTCAAACGAGTTGTATTCTGTTCAGGTAAGGTTTATTACGATTTGTTGATAGCTCGTCGTGAAGCCAAGAAAAATGATGTGGCTTTGGTTCGTGTCGAACAATTATATCCATTCCCAATCGATATTGTTAAGAAATTGATACAATCATATTCTGGGGCACAGGAATTTGTATGGTGTCAGGAAGAACCTCAGAACATGGGGGCATGGCAGTTTATTTCTGGTAAGATTGAAGCGATTGTGCAAACGGTTAAAAATAGTCCAATCAAAATTGAATATGCCGGACGTACGGCTCAGGCAAGTCCTGCAGCAGGGTTGATGTCTGTTTATAAGGCAGGTCAGGAACAATTGGTTAAACAAGCCTTGAATTTATAAGAACTATATTGAGAAATAATAAGATTTAATTAGGAAAAACAAATATGTCCATTGAAATTAAAGTACCGCAATTAGGCGAAAGTATCAGTACGGCCACAGTTGCCAGATGGCTAAAAAAACCTGGTGAGGTTGTGAATATGGATGAAGCGATTGTAGAGCTTGAAACAGATAAGGTCAGTGTAGAGGTTCCGTCGCCTAAAACAGGTGTGATGGGTGCACAGCTGGTACATGAAGGGCAGGAGGTCAGTGTTGGGACCTTATTGACTGTATTGGAGGATGGGGCTTCGGTTATTGAATCAGCTCAATCCAAAAGTGTGTCTGTACAGGATGTTAAACAGGCAGAACCCTCGGTTTCAGTGCCTGCTGATAATAAGCCAGTTTCAATGCCGGCTGCCCGTAAAATGATGGAAGAAAAAAATATTACGGTTGATCAGGTGGCTGGTACGGGACGGGGTGGCCGGATTACACGGGATGATGTGGTACAATTTCTGGATCAAAAGGAAAATCCTGCCAAGGCATCTGGTCCTGTTGTACCCCGTCAGGATGATCCTCGTGAAGAGCGTGTCAAAATGACCCGGTTACGTCGTACGGTTGCGCGTCGCCTTAAGGAAGCACAGGAAACAGCGGCAATGTTGACGACCTTTAATGAGGTTGACATGTCTGCCGTCATAAATATGCGGACCCTGTATAAGGAAGCCTTCAATAAAAAACATGAAGGTAGCCGTTTGGGATTTATGTCTTTTTTTGTAAAGGCAACTGTATCTGCCCTTCAGGAATATCCTGCAATCAATGCACAAATTGATGGTGAAGATATTATCTATCGTCATTTTGTGAATATGGGAATTGCGGTTGGTGGCCCAAATGGGCTGGTTGTTCCCGTGCTCAAAGATGCGGATCAAATGAGTTTTGCTCAGATTGAGGGGCAGATCATTGATTTTGCAAAACGTGCACGCAGTAATACGCTGAAATTAGCTGACCTTTCAGGGGGTACCTTCTCGATTACAAATGGAGGAATTTACGGTTCTCTGATGTCCACCCCAATTTTAAATATGCCGCAATCAGGAATTCTGGGGATGCACGCGATCAAAGAGCGTCCAGTTGCAGTCAATGGACAGGTTGTTATCCGTCCAATGATGTATCTTGCTCTTTCTTATGACCATCGTATCGTGGATGGTAAGGAAGCGGTCAGTTTCTTGGTTCATATCAAGGAACGTATTGAAAATCCAGAACGCTTGTTGTTGGATGTTTAAGGGGTCGTGTGAAATTTATTATAAAGGATAGGAAAGGTAAAAAACATGACCATAAATATTGTCGTACCTGTTTTGGGGGAAAGTATAACATCTGCTGTTGTTTCAAAATGGTTGAAACAGCCAGGCGATCAAGTTGCTGCGGATGAGGCGATTGTTGAGCTTGAAACGGATAAAGTAAATGTTGAAGTGCCGGCCCCCTCTGCGGGAATTGTCGGCAAACATGTTGTCGAAGCGGGCAGTGAGGTTTCAGTAGGTGCATTATTGGTGACATTGGAACCATTGGGAAAAGGAGAAACAGTTACAAGAAATGATACAAGAGTGTCATCTGTTTCGGGCTCAAATCCTGAGCAAAAACCAGTTGATGCTTCCGCGCCAGCAAGTGAATATGATTATGATGTTCTTGTAATTGGTGCGGGACCAGGAGGATATGTTGCCGCCATTCGTGCTGCACAACTGGGCATGAAAGTCGCATGTGTAGAAAAACGGAAAACATTGGGTGGAACATGCTTGAATGTTGGCTGCATCCCTTCAAAAGCTTTATTATATGCTTCCGAGCAATATGAAGCTGCCCGGCATCAATTTGAAAAATTGGGGGTTGTTGTTAAGAATGTCTCAGTTGATCTGAAAAAAATGCAGGAGCACAAACAGTCAGTCGTTGAGGCGAATGTTAATGGGATCGAGTTCTTATTCAAAAAGAATAAGGTAACGCGTATTGAGGGCGAGGCAACCATTGTTGCCGCAGGAAAAGTTTCCGTTAATGGGCAAGAGATTAGCGCGCGTTCCATTATCATTGCAACTGGCAGTGAGACGGCAGGATTGCCGGGAATTGAAATTGATGAAAAACAGGTTGTAAGTTCAACAGGAGCCTTGGCTCTTTCTGAAATACCTCGTCATATGGTCGTTATTGGTGGTGGTGTGATCGGGGTTGAACTTGGAAGTGTTTGGAAACGTTTAGGTGCCAGGGTTACTGTGGTTGAATACTTTGATCGGTTGGTGCCTGGTTTTGATCAGGAAATTTCATCTACATTAGCCCGTCTTTTGATCAAGCAAGGTTTTGAACTGAAACTGTCTCATAAAGTTAGTAAAATTGACAAGATGAATGGACAGCTTAAGATCGCAATTGAAGCCGCTCAAGGAGGGAATCAGGAAACTCTTGAGGCAGATGTAGTCTTGATGGCAGTTGGTCGCCGTCCTGTAACTGCAGGTCTGGGACTAGATAAAATTGGTGTGGAATTGGATGAAAGGGGAAGAATTAAAACAGACGCTCAATTCCAAACCAATATTCCGGGTATTTATGCGATTGGAGACGTGATAGCTGGTCCAATGTTGGCGCATAAAGCAGAAGAGGATGGTGTGGCAGCTATAGAATTTATTGCAGGTAAAAAGCCGCATGTTGATTACAACCTTGTTCCAGGTGTTGTTTATACAGAACCTGAGGTTGCCATGGTTGGTAAAACAGAAGAAGTATTGAAAAAAGAAAATGTAGCCTATACGGTTGGCAAATTTCCATTCAGCGCTAATGGTCGTGCCCGTGCAATGGGTAAAACAGACGGTTTTGTAAAAATTCTGGCCGATAAACATACCAACAGAATTTTGGGTGTTCATATGATTGGTCCAAATTGCAGTGAAATGATTGCAGAAGCCGTATTGGCAATGGCTTTTGGTGCTTCTGCCGAAGATATTGCCTTGACTTGTCATGCGCATCCTACCTTGTCCGAAGCGGTTAAAGAGGCGGCCTTGGCAACACAGAACCAGGCAATCCATATGTAAACTAAATTATTCTGTTTTTATTTGTAAAATATTATATATAATTAATGAATAATTGTAATATTTTACATAATAAGGAGAGAGGATGAAGCTTTATCGATTAAGGGTTTGCATATTATTGTGCTCTTTAATCTTTATTATGCAGCCTTTTGCTAAAACATCTCTCTCCTCTTTCAATGTTACTGATCAATTGAACTCTTTAAGACGACATTATTATTGTCCAATTGATGATCGTGATTTTTCTCCAATTATATATGACTGTTTTTCAAGTCTGACAGGAAATCAATGTCATATTGATTATACTCAGTTTGAAAATAATTTCTCGATCTTTGGTAATAATCATTTTGTCACTTTACCTCCTTTACCAGTCCTTGCGCCGGAAAAGGCCTATTTAGAGGCCAGAAGGCTTCAGCGTTTATTAAGCAAGAATGTTCCCCGTGCACGAATTTATAGCAATAAACAAAATATGGAATGGATTAGACTGGCCAAAAAAGAAGTTGAAAAATCAGGTATTCTCTTGAAACGGGCACAGATTTTAGTTGTGGTTGATCGCAATCCCAAGGTTCAAGCTTTATGTTTTGTGCTGGCTTTTCCTCAAGGCACGGATCAATGGATGGCATTTGGGGGAGGGCATGTATCTACAGGAAAAAAAGGACGTAAATTATATTATGTCACACCGACAGGTGTATTCATGAATACTACGGAAAGGTTGGGATATCGCGCGTTGGGTACCAAGAATAAATTAGGGATTCGTGGTAACGGAACGAAAGGAATGCGAGTATGGGATTTTGGTTGGCAATGGGCTGAAAAAGGGTGGTTGCCTAATCATGTAAAAGGTCAGATTCGGTTGGAAATGCATGCAACAGATCCTGTATATTTGGAACCAAGACTGGGCAATTCTGCATCTGAAGGATGCGTTCGTATTTCTGCCCATATGAACCGTTTTATAGATCATTATGGTATCATAGATGTTTTATATGAGCAGGCCGCAAAACAGAATAAACGGTTTGAAGCTATTTTATCTAGAAATCGCCAGGTTACACCAATTGCTGGTGACCTGTTGGTTGTTGTTGATTCTTCAGAGAAAATTAAATGATAATTTCAAATAAAGAACTGGTAATTTGGTAAAGGGTTGGTTAACTAATATGGAATCATTTTCAATTTTCGATTTCAAGATAAGGAAAGTCTATGAATATTACTGAAAAAGAAGGCAAGTCATTACAGTCATATTTACAGAAAAAATTAGGGAATAACAATTTGAAGGTTATTTTGCCTAAACGTCAGGGACAGCCTGTTGAATTATGTATTCAAGATGGAAAAACGCTTGAGTCAATTGGAACAGTTTATCGTGATGAGGATGAAGGTGAAATTTCTTATGCGATCTCAATGACAATATTAGAAGAAGATCTTGTATAATCAGAACTAGTCTATTTATTCTGTTGGAAAAGTTGGGCAATAACCTGATCAGGTAAAGATATGTTTGTAATTTTCCAACGCCATCTTTGTAATTTCATTGTCAGGCTTAAGGGTGGCATGTTTTCACCAGGAATGATAATTCTTGCGTGCATTGTAAAAGGCGAAGAAAAATAGATATGGCTCGACATATAAATTTGTAATGCATTCTTCTTATTTTTCAAAGAAGAGGATGATGGCAATGTAGGCGGGGATATATAATCAAGTAAAACATGTAAACTATTGTGATTTATATGATGATCAATAGCATTACTTACCGCTTCAGTCGCAAAAGACGTTCCAAAATCCGGTAATTCATCCAGGTCTTCTTTTGAAGGGCTGTGAAAATCCTGAGTGAGATATTTTTTTAAGTGATCTTGAATAGAATGCCAGTTCAAACTTTTGGTTAGATATTTAGTATCGTGGGTCTGTATCGCCTTAGAAATTGACCATAGGGTCAAATATGGATAGGCAACGTATATCGTGCAAAATACAATTATGACCATTAACCATTTTATATATAAAAACAGATTTTTTCTATATTTTTTTTGGGATATGTATAAAAAAGTCATATTCTTGTTATTTAACCTGTTTGAATAAGATTTATGGTAATATGTCTCTTGCCTTTTTGAAAGAAAGCATTGAATTTATTATAACATAATTATTATTTTATATTATAGTAACGATTTGATCCCTTGATTTATATTTGAAAGACAAGATAAAATGCAATGCGGTTTTTTAGATCATCTTATTAAAAAAAGCTTAAATTGTTTTTTATACATTTCATTTTTTATATCAATATTTTGTTTAAATATTTTATGTTTTTCCTCGACCGCTTTTACTCAGGAAAAAAATCAGCATAAACAGTTTGTTCATAAAAAAAGTATCAGGAAAAAAAGCCACCCAGTTTCTCACAAGAAAAAAAAGGTTCATATACAGGAAAACTCTCAGACTCAATCTGTGAATAATAATGAGGGGGGGGGCACAGCTGCAGCTGGAACAGCAGTGGGAGTCGCAACCGCTTCAGCGGCCGCAATCCCCGCTGCAAGCAGCATTCCATCTCAGGAACCAGAAAAGGGTTCTGTAACAGGTTTGCCTATCCCTCATTTTCTTTCTTTACGTGCGGATGTGGTGAACATGCGAGCAGGTCCTGGAACTCGTTATCCTATTATCATGATTTATCACAGACGTCATATGCCAGTAAAAATTCTTAGGGAATTTGATGTTTGGCGTCTTATTGAGGACGTGGATGGACAAAAAGGATGGATCCAGCAGGCTATTTTATCCAGAGAGCGTTTTTTCATTACAACTGGAATGCCGCTCAGTGTCATGGATGATAAAGATAAATTACAAGACGAAACAAAAGAGAAATCAGAAGTAAAAAGCACAGACAGCTATATTTCAGAATATGTATCCAAAACACAAAATTCCCAATTATCGGGTCAGGGTGTCATTGTAAGGACTGTTCCACAAGAGTCGGCTGATCCAGTTGCGATTTTGAAACCCGGAGTTGTTGGAAGTATAAAAGAATGCCAACCCAACGCCAGTTGGTGTAAAGTTAAAATCAATACCTATATAGGATGGATACCAAGATCAAATATCTGGGGCTTGCTTCCCCAGGAAATTATCCAGCCTCATTAATTTTCTTATTGAATAATGATATATAGGAATAAAGAATTCAAATTTGATACGTTTGAATTCACAATTAAAAATGTAAGGAACTAATATTATGAAAGATAAATCATTGATCTTAAGAGATCGTCGGGCAAAAATTGTATCAACTTTGGGACCTGCTTCCTCAACAAAAGAAATGATCAAGGCTTTGTTTTTGGCCGGGGTTGATGTTTTTCGTTTGAATTTTTCCCATGGTACACATGAGGATCATGCAGAACGATATCGTATTATCCGTGAAATCGAAGAGGAAACAGGTAAGGTTATTGGTATTTTGGCCGATATTCAGGGACCTAAACTGCGCGTAGGTAATTTTGCAAATGGTAAGGTTACTCTAAAAAATGGAGCAATTTTTCGTTTAGATTTAGATCCGGCATTAGGTGATGAAAATCGTGTCTGTTTACCTCACAAAGAGATTATCCAAAGTGCAAAGCCAGGGGCAAGATTATTGCTTGATGACGGTAAGTTACGTTTGACGGTTCGGAATGTTGGTGCGGATTATTTGGAAACCGAAGTTACTGTCGGCGGTGTTTTATCTGATCATAAAGGTGTGAATGTTCCTGATATGGTTTTGCCCATTCCAGCATTGACAGAAAAAGATCATAAAGATTTACGTTTTGCATTGGATCTGGGTGTTGATTTTATCGGGCTTTCCTTTGTTCAGCGTCCAGAGGATGTTCAGGAAGCCAAGGCTATTTCCAATGGTAGAGCCTGGATTATTACCAAAATGGAAAAACCACAAGCAATTGAAAATCTTGATTCAATTCTTGAAGTTACGGATGGTGTAATGGTTGCCCGTGGTGATCTTGGTGTTGAAATGCCTCCTGAAGAGGTGCCCCTGGTTCAAATTCAGATTATTCGCAAGGCGCGCAGTCTTGGTAAACCAGTGATTGTGGCCACTCAGATGTTGGAAAGCATGATTTCATCACCAACACCTACCCGTGCTGAAGCTTCTGATGTTGCAACTGCTGTATTGGAGGGCGCTGATGCGGTCATGTTGTCTGCTGAAAGTGCGGCAGGTCAATATCCGAAAGAAGCAGTTTCCATTATGAACCGTATTATTACACGGGTTGAAAAAGATAAAGAGTGGACAAAATTAATGGAAGCCACGCGTGAACAACCTCAACGTAATATTGCTGATGCTATTGTTGCCGCTGCCCAGAAAATTTGTGCGACTTTGTCTGCACCCGCTGTTGTTGCCTATACGCATAAGGGAACAACAGCCTTGCGCATGTCGAGAGAACGTCCAAACAGTATGATTTTCAGTCTAACGCCAAGTGTTGAAGTGGCTCGTAGGTTGGCATTGGTTTGGGGTATTCATCCATGTACAACAAATGAGGCTTGCATACCTTCCTGTACTGTTGAACATATTGTTGATGAAGCCCGTAAAACGACGCAAGAACACAATATTGTCAAAAGGGGTGACCAAATTGTTGTTGTTGCCGGTGTTCCTTTTGGTCAGACAGGCAGCACGAATTTGATTCGTGTTACGGAAATCAACTAGTATTTTAATAAAAATAAAATAATTCCATTTTTTAATACGGGAATTTCTTTTCCCGTATTTTTTTTATTGTTTCAATTTGATCGGCAAGAAGAGAATATGTTATCGGTTGTCGAATAATAAAATTTTTCTCGTCTGTAAAATCGGATAAATTTACAAAGTTCTTTTCATAACCGGTAATGAAAAGAATTAGTAGATCTGGATAATTGTTGTGAAGTGTTGAAATTATATTTTGATTGTTGAATTGCTGTAATATCCTGGTATCAATAGTGATAAAATCGAAATTTGAGCTATTGTTTAGTAATGTTGTCGCCTCTGGATAAGTTTTAACCATGGTCGCTGTATAACCAAGATCTTCAAATGCCTCGCCTAAAAGTGTACGAAGATGGTAATCTTGTGAAATAATTAATGTTTTATAGCATAATTGCCGGGTATCATTTGTGAAAAAATTTTCCACAACCAAAGGGCGTCGATATCGTGGAAGATATAAATCAATAATAGTGCCTTCCATATACCTGGAATGCAGCTTTAAATATCCGCGTGACTGTCTGGTAAAACCATAAGCCATTGAAAGGCCGAGTCCGGCTCTTTTTCCCAAGGGTTTGGTTGTAAAAAATGGATCTGTAACACGGTCAATATATTCAGGCTTGATGCCTTTACCATTATCCTTTATACTTATTTTTACGTAGTCATCAGGTTTAATGGAAAGCTGATTGGCAAGAGTATGGTCAATAGATAAATTTTTACTGGATATATTTATTCTTCCTGTCAGGGATTGTATCGCTTCACAAGCATTTGTAAAAATATTGATCAGTGCGGTTTTAAATTGTTCTGGATCGCAAAAAACAGGCCAAATATCTTGACTCAAAGAAAAATCAAGAAAAATGGTTTTATCTGAATTCTTATGAAGTATGTTTTGAAAAACATCAGTCAGAATTTGAATGATGTGATTGGGGTTCGTAACGTGCGGAATGAGAGTTTGCCTTCTTGAGAAGGAAAGAAGCTGATTTGTAATGACTGAGGCTTGGGATGCCGCTTGTTGGGCAGCATTGATATAAGTGGGTAATTTTTCCAGTTTTTTTTGTTGAATTCTCAATTCCATTAATTCCAGATTTCCAATTATTCCACCAAGCAGAGTGTTGAAATCATGAGCTATGCCACCGATTAAATGCTCGATTGATTCTGTTTCTGGTTTTTTGTGATCGGTTATATTTGTAATGATTCCAAGGATACCGCTTATTTTATTATGTTCATTATGAACAGGATTAAAGGTAATGGTAATTTTTTGTAAGGGATGAGAGGATGAATTTTTGGCGTGCTGCTGTTGAAATGTGTAACTGAAGGATTCTCCTTGATAAACAAGTTTGATAATTTTATTGAAATTCTTGTTCTGTTCTGGCCAAACCTCCAGTAGAGGACGCCCCAAAAGGGCAGGATGTTTAAAATCAATAAAGGGAATGTAGGCTTCATTATAAAACGTGATATACTTTTCTCCCCAAAAAAGAATCATGGGAAGTGAAGAATTCATTAACAGGGAAATCGTTGTATGTAATGTGGACGGCCAATTTTTTTGTTCTCCCAGCGTTGTGTGTTTCCATTCAAATGTATTCATCAGTTTTTGAATCGATGGGAGTTTTGATGGCAATACGTTCATTTTATGATTATCTTAATTTTAGGGTGCTGAGGAAAAAGCCGATAAATTAAAATAAGATATCTTAATGAATAAGACCAATAAAATGATTATGCTTGCTTATTATTGATAAGGGATTTACGAATTTCCCGTCCTTTTTTAATTGTTTTTACAATATAGTCCTCATCTTGCCAGCGAATCGCTTTTGCCATTGCCTGGGCATCTTCGGTAAAGCGAGCCAGCATTTCCAGAATGGCTTCACGGTTATTGAGAAAAATATCCTTCCACATAATTGGATCAGATGCTGCAATCCGTGTAAAATCCCTAAATCCGGATGCCGCATAATCCAATACCTCGGAACGTGTTTCATCGGCCAGACTATCTGCTGTATTGCAGATAGTAAAGGCAAGTAGATGTGGCAAATGACTTACAATTGCGCAGATTTTATCATGATGTCTTATATCAAGAATGCGCGTATTCGCCCCCATGGCCTGCCAGAATCGCTCGATCTTATAAACGCTTTCTTTTCCGGTTGAGGTGGTGGGCGTTATCAGGCACCAACGATTTTCAAACAGAGATTCAAAACCGGCATCAGGACCGGAAAATTCTGTTCCGGCCATGGGATGTGCTGGAACAAAGGAAATATCAGAAGTTAGATAGGGAGTAATGGCGGCGATGACAGAAGCCTTGGTGGATCCTGTATCGGTAAGAATGGCCCCTTTTTTCATATGTGGAATAATTTGTTTGGCAACTTCTTGCATGGCACCAACAGGTATTGCGAGGATGACGCAATCTGCATTTTTAACTGACTCAACAGGGTCTGAACTGACTTTGTTGGCGATTTTTAATTTCTTAACGCGATGACAAACTTCAGGGTGATTATCAACAGCAACCGTATATTCTGAAATAGTGGGATCTTTTTGAATGCGTCGAAGAATTGAAGAACCGATTAATCCCGGGCCAATGACGGTGATATTTTTAAAAATTGGAATTGATGTAATTTTATTGGTCATAATGTTAATTTGTTTACTTGAAATTATTCAGAAGAGGGATCAACAATTTTTTTTATTTTTTGAATATTTATTCAAATAATGAATTTCAGTAATTTGCCATAATAGAAGGGTTGGCACCCCAATTAAAATATCTCTGGCCCTGCGCAAGAGAGAGAGGCTGAAGGATAAATGGGGATCAATGCCAAATATACTGCCTAAAAGAACGTATGCGCCTTCTTGTATACCAACACTAGCGGGAACAAGAAACCCGATGGAAAGGGCAACACATACAAAAGCCTCGATAATAACGGCCTCCTGAATGTTGATTGAAGCTCCCAGGAATTTATAACAAAGCCATGTTCCAACTGCACCAGCCAACCAGCCTATTAAATGGATAATACAGCTTAACAGAACATTTTTTGGATTCGACCAGATTTGATTGATTGAATTTTGAAAGGAATCTGCATTGGCATTAACTTGATCCTCCCATTGTTGGGCAATATTTTTGCTGAGAAAATTGACAAGTTTTTTAATTAAGGCGCTTCCTTGTCGTTGGGACCAAATAAGGGAAATGCTGCCTATCAACAGAAAAAAAATTCCAATGATGATAAACCATTTAAGATTGAGTTTGGTGCCGGGAACGGTAATATTTTGTAAGGTCTCATGATATTGTCCAATTATCAGGAAGCATATGCCAACAATGATAAAAACAATTTGTCCAAGTGTCTCGGTGGTAATATCAACGATATTCGAGCTGACGGCATGGGCAATTGAAAGATCTTTAGGGTTTTTAATATAACGGTAACCTTTAAAACATACGGCGCGGATACTTAAAAGAATTCCGCCAACTTGTGAAAAAGGTAGACAGGTTGCCGCAGATTCCCGTAAGAAACGGGCCCATATCAAGCGCAGTATGCCTATATCAGGACAGATGACATGCCAAGCATAACTTAGTAAAAGAATGACAATAACCTGCCATGAAGAAAGAATGAGTAATCCTTTTATTCCCACCGAGGAAAAAGATTGAACAATACTGTCCATACCAACCCAGACAGCTCCGCCAATGAGAAGGGTAAGTCCGAGAAAGAACAAAATAATTGAGATTTTTTTCAAAACAAACCGTATGTTATTTTATTAGAAAGTTATTTTATATTATTAAATTATTTGCATACTAGTTAGAAATAGAGCTAATTACAATACACGTTCCTACGTATCTTAGTTATTGATTTGCAAAACTTAAAAAATATAAACATGATGAATGAGGTCGAGATGGTCGCGCCAACGTTTGTGACAGGAGCAACAGGCTTTGTAGGTTCTGCCGTAGCCCGCAATTTAATTGCCCATGGACATCAACTTAAATTATTGGTTCGGGCGAATAGTAATCGTCAAAATGTGCATGGATTGGAGGCTGAATTGGTCGAGGGGGATCTGGCTAATCCCACAAGTTTTGCCGATGCGTTGCAAGGGTGTCGATATCTTTTTCATGTGGCAGCTGATTATCGGTTATGGGTACCGGATCCTAACAGAATGATGTATATTAATGTCGAAGGCACACGTCAGCTGATGCTGGCCGCAATGGAAGCCGGCATTGAAAAAATTGTTTATTGTTCTTCTGTGGCAGCCCTTGGATTGGTTGGGGACGGCAGTGTTGCTGATGAAACAACACCTGTTCATCATATAATTGGTGCTTATAAACAGTCCAAATATCAGGCTGAACAGGCTGTGTTGGAGCTTGTAAAAAACAAAAAATTGCCGGCGGTGATTGTTAATCCCTCTACCCCCATTGGTCCTGGCGATATAAAACCCACTCCTACGGGAAAAATGATTTTGGACTGTGCCTCTGGAAAAATGCCCGCTTATGTTGATACAGGCTTGAATATTGTGCATGTTGATGATGTTGCCAATGGGCATCGGTTGGCTTTGGAAAAGGGACGTATTGGTGAAAAATATATTTTAGGTGGTGAAAATATGTTATTACGGGAACTCTTTTCAATTGTCGCTGAAATTGCTGGTGTAAAACCTCCCTTAATAAGACTTAATCAGAAGGTTTTGTGGCCGGTAGCTGTTATTTCGGAGTGGTTGGCTCGTACACTTAATATAGAGCCACGGGTTACGCGTGAAATGCTGATGATGTCTTATAAAAAAATGTTTTTCTCTCCTGCCAAGGCAGAAAGGGAACTTGGTTATACATTCAGGCCTGCAAAAGAGGCCTTGAAAGATTCCCTGTTATGGTTTTGGAAGCAAGGATATCTTAAACAATAAAATAATTTAAAGACTTGAAATTTAAGATGAATATAAATGGTGCAATATTATGTTAGTATTGGCAGGTATTTCTTTTGCAATCTGGATAGGATTGATTTTTTTTCATGGTCGTTTTTGGAGTAGGGGACCGATTTTATATCCTCTATCTCGGGAAGAGCAAAAGAAGCAGGATTGTTGGCCAGAATTGCATGTTATTGTCCCGGCGCGTAATGAGGCGGAAACAATCGAGAACGTCATTTTATCCTTGTTAAATCAGGATTATGCTGGACGGTATGATGTTACATTGGTTAATGATGGAAGTACTGATGGAACCGGAACACTGGTCAGGAAACTGAGGGAGACCTTGTCGGAAGATCAACGTGAAAAACTACAAATTGTTGATGCATCTTTTCGTCCCGATGGATGGAGTGGTAAATTGTGGGCCTTGTCACAAGGAATAACAAAGGTTACTCAACAGAGGTCAATGAAAAATTCTTTTTTCTTTTTTACTGATGCCGATATTTTTCATGAACCGACTCATCTTTCCTCTTTGGTAAATAAGGCTTTACGGGATAATTTGAATTTAGTATCCGAAATGGTAAAGCTTCGTTGTGAAAGTTTTTTTGAAAAAGCCTTGATTCCTGCCTTTATTTTTTTCTTTTGTATGCTTTATCCTTTTTCAAGGGTGAATAAAGCTTCGAGCACTGTTGCGGCAGGGGCGGGCGGAACAGTTTTAATTCGAAAAGAGGCCTTGGATCGGATTGGTGGTATTGCAGCGCTGAAAGATGCATTGATTGATGATGTAACCTTGGCGTCTTTGGTTAAAAGAAATTGCGGAAAAATTTATCTGGGACATAGTTCTCAAGCTGTTTCATTAAGGCCTTATGAATCTGTTGAATCCATTTGGAACATGATTACACGTTCTGCTTATGTTCAGTTGAATTATTCATTGGTTTGGTTAATGGTAACCATTATCTTGATGACGCTGATTTGGTTCACGCCTTTTTTACAGGTTGTTTTTTCCCAGGGACGTGTGCAGCAACTGGCATTTATCACCTATATGATGTCAATTTTGTCATTTGTTCCGACCTTATCTCGTTTTCAAATTTCCTATTTATGGATTTTGGTTTTACCATTTATTGCTTTGTTCTATTTGTTTGCGACAATTGGTTCAGCAATTAATTATTACCGGGGGAAGGGAATGGTCTGGAAAGGCAGGGCTTATACAGACAATTCCGGTACAGCTCATGAACAGGAAACCGGTATGGGTTTAGGAGATCTGGTTTCAGTACGGAATGGGCACAAAAATGCAAAACAGAAGGATTAATTTATGCGTTCAGTGAATAATCATTGTGATCTGTATGATTTTTCAATTTGGGGGAATGAAGATGTTTCTTCTGGCAAGGGGGCAAAAGATGAGAATTTTCCAGTAGGATCTTTATTGATTAGCCGTAAATTGAGACCTCATGTACAGGCATATTATAATTTCGCAAGGGTTATTGATGATATCGCTGATTCCGAAATGTTAAGTTCGGAAGAAAAAGTTAAACGATTGAATGGAATGCAGGCTGTTTTATGTGATGATGTGCCGGCACCCGATCGGGCTGATGTCCAGTCTGCAAGATATTTACGTAACAGTTTGTTGGAAACGGGTGTATCTTTTGACACTGCAACGGATTTATTGATTGCATTTCGTCAGGATGCAGTAAAAAATAGGTATGAAACTTTTTCCGAGCTTCTCGAATATTGTCGATACTCTGCCAATCCTGTTGGTCATTATCTACTTGATCTTCATAAGGAAAATGCTGATACAAGGCCAGCTGCAGATGCGTTATGCACCTCTTTACAAATTCTTAATCATTTGCAGGATTGTAGGGCTGACCTCATTCGTCTTGATCGCTGTTATATCCCGTTGGATATGCTGCGTGCAGAAAATGTTGACGTGCAGGCGGTTAAAGACGAGGGAACAATAAGCGGATTAAGGAATGTATTTGATTATATTCTTGACTATATTGATGATTTAAACAGGGAAGCCGAACAATTAATACGATTGACGTCCAATCGACGGTTAAGAATGGAGAGTTCTGTAATTCTTACGCTTGCATGTTCCTTGACTGAGCATTTGAGAAAAGAGGATCCATTGGCAACAAGAGTGAAACTGAATTATAAGGATGCGATCAAGGCTGTTCTATATGCTTGTCCACATATTTTAAGATAATAGTCCTGAAAAAGATAAATTATTGATATAGGGTAATAGATTATCCTATTATTTAATTTGCTAATTTTTGTTTTCTTGCTTAAAACTGACTTAATTTATTTTTAACTATGGAAAGGTCCGATCAAATTATGCAAAAGCCGCTAGCTGAAACTGCACAGATAATGGGATGTAGCGAGCTTGATTTGATCTTTGTCGAGGCAATCGTTCGTCATGCCAAGACATCTTTTGCCGCAGGCATGAAAATGTTATCCCCTGAGCGTCGTTACGGTATGTTCGCCTTGTACAGTTTTTGTCGCATTGTTGACGATATTGCGGACGATATGGGTGAACCTGAGGTTAAACAGAAACAATTGCAGAAATGGCGCGATAAAATTGAGCTTCTGTATAATGGAAAGGCTGATGGTTCCGTTGAGAATGTATTGCTGGGCTCAATTCAACAGTTTGGATTGAGGAAAGAAGATTTTCTTGCCATTATTGATGGTATGGAAATGGATGTATTAAATCCTGTTATTGCTCCTGATGAAGTCAAACTAGATTTGTATTGTGATCGGGTCGCTTCGGCAGTGGGTCGTTTGGCAATCCGGATTTTTGGGGATTCATCAGAAGCGGCTGAAAAAGTCGCTTATCATTTGGGCCGGGCACTACAGATAACAAATATTTTGCGCGATCTAGAGGAAGATATCGAACGAGGGCGCTTGTATTTACCGAAAGAATTGTTGGAACGTTTTCATATTTCCCTGATTCCTGAACGATGTATGGAGAATCCCTCAATTCAAGAAGTTTGCAATATTATGTCATATCGTGCCCTGGATCATTTTCGTTCTGCCGCGAACTATATGAGGCAATGTAAAGTTGATGCCATTCGGCCTGCAAAAATTATGGCAGCTACTTATCGCTTTTTATTGGGTAAACAAAAAAAATTGGGGTGGAAAAAACCTTTTAAAAGAGCATCCTTATCGACAGGGGAAAAAGTTATTGTTGGTATGGCTGGATTGATGGTATAGCGTTCAATAATATGGCAAAGAAACATATTCATATTATTGGTGGGGGGCTGGCTGGCTTGTCTGCCGCTGTCTTTTTATCTTCAAGGACAGATGCGCAAATCGCGCTTTATGAAGGAAGTCCAACATTTGGTGGGCGGGCCCGTTCTTTTTATGATTCAAAATTGGATCGTTTGATCGATAACGGTAATCATTTAATTCTTTCTGGAAATGATGCCGTTTTTGATTATTTGAACAAAATAGATTCCATGAACAGTCTGACCAGTTCAGGAATTCCCCTATTTCCCTTTTTTGATCTTGATGAAAACAAACATTGGGATGTTAGTTTATCAAATGGAAGATTCCCTTGGTGGCTATTTAGTAAAAACCGTCGGGTTCCAGGTTTTAAATTTCCCGAATTGATGGCTTTGTGGCATTTAATTAAGGCAAATCATAGTCAAACTGTTGCCGATTGTTTGGTAAATGGTGAATTTTCCCGTCGTCTTCTGAAACCGTTTGCCATTTCTGTTTTGAATACTTCTTGTGAGGTTGGTAGCGCAATTTTGCTGGGTTCTGTTGTGCGTCAGTCTTTGCTAAAGGGAGGAAAGGCCTGTGTTCCCTATTTTCCAAGGGAGGGATTGTCAGAAACCTTTGTAAAACCGGCTTTATCTCTGATAAAATTGCAAGGGGGCAAAGTTCATGCGACATCCCGTCTTTCTGAACTGCATCGGAAAGACGGATATATTGATTATTTTATCGTGAATAATGAAAAAATAGAACTTAATTCAGAGGACCAGGTTATTCTTGCGGTTAATCCTTATACGGCAAGACAGGTTTTATCTCCGATTTTACCTGACATTCCCTTGCCAGATGAATTTGAAAGTATATTGAATCTTCATTATAAAGTTGATTTTGCCTTGCAAATGAAGGGGAGTGTCGAAAAGGCAAGGTTCATCGGTGTTATTGGTGGAATTAGTGAATGGATTTTTGTTAAAGACGGGGTGATTTCGGTAACTGTAAGTGCCGCCAATCGTTTTACGGGGTCCGATCCTGAAAATTTATCAAAATTAATTTGGCAGGAAATCAGGACAACCCTTGAACCTTTCTTTTTTTCCCCTTTGCCTGAAGACGTGCCGTCCTATCGTCTGTTGTGGGAAAAAAGGGCCAGTTTTGCCGCAACGATAGAACAAAATAAACGTCGTCCTTCCTGTTATACGATATGTCCAAACCTGTTTTTGGCAGGAGACTGGACCGCTACAGGTCTTCCCTCAACAATTGAGGGGGCTATCCGTTCGGGATATAAGGCGGCTCAGGCTATTTTATAGCTTATAAACTCGGGATAATTAAGGTTAGATTTTTTATCAAAATTCAAATAGTAATGGTTTATTTATAATAAAATAAGGAAATATTCAATTATGCTAGATCATACTGGTGATTTGGGAAAGGGAATAGATAATGACGATTTGGACGCAGCAATTTCTCGAGCACAGCATGTATTAACTGAACATCAGAATGAAGATGGACATTGGGTATTTGAACTGGAGGCGGATGCAACTATCCCTGCTGAATATGTATTGTTGGAACATTTTCTGAATCGTATAGACCGGGATTTGGAAAATAAAATTGGCGTGTACTTGCGCCGTATCCAAGGGGATCATGGTGGATGGCCTCTTTATTATCAAGGAAAATTTGATCTTTCGGCTTCCGTAAAGGCTTATTTTGCTTTAAAGGCTATTGGGGATGATATTGATGCACCCCATATGAAACGTGCCAGAGAGGCCATTCTTGCGCATGGCGGTGCGGAAAGAACCAATGTTTTCACACGTATTCAAATGGCGTTGTTTGGTGAGGTTCCATGGCATGCCACTCCTGCAATGCCGATTGAATTGATGCTGATGCCCAAGAAAGCATTGTTTTCCATTTGGAATATGTCATATTGGTCCAGAACAGTTGTTGTTCCTTTATTGATTCTGGCCGCTTTGAAACCCAAGGCGATTAACCCTCGTAGTATTCATATTCAGGAATTGTTTGTAACTCCGCCTGATCAGGTCAGCGATTGGATTAAGGGTCCGTTCCGGTCTTATTGGGGACATGTCTTTAAAGGACTGGATAAAGTTGTAAGACCTGCTGAAAAATATATTCCATCTGTTTTACGAAAAAAATCCATTCAGAAAGCATTGGAATTCGTTGATGCACGATTGAATGGGGAAGACGGGCTGGGAGCAATTTATCCAGCCATGGCAAATTCTGTGATGGCATATCATGCGTTGGGAATTGCCGATGATGATCCACGCGCTGCGATTGCTTGGCGTTCTGTGAAAAAATTATTGATTGAGACGGATACAGAAGCCTATTGTCAACCTTGTGTTTCACCTATTTGGGATACTGCCTTGACTGGCCATGCCGTAATTGAAACCATAAGTCATAATCGAGCAGTGGATCGAGAGGTAACCTCACAAAAATTGGCGAAAAGTTTGAAATGGCTGAAAGATCGCCAGATTTTGGATGTAAAGGGAGACTGGATTATTAACTCTCCCGAAACAGCTCCTGGAGGATGGGCATTTCAATATAGAAATGATTATTATCCAGATGTTGATGATACGGCTGTTGTCGGTATGTTGCTACATCGTGATTGTAATCCGGAACATGCCGAATCAATTGAACGTGCCCGTCAGTGGATAATTGGCATGCAGAGCTCGAATGGTGGTTGGGGGGCCTTTGATATCGACAATAATAAAATGATCCTGAATCATATCCCTTTTGCCGATCATGGCGCGTTGCTGGATCCTCCTACGGCTGATGTAACGGCGCGTTGTGTTTCTTTCCTGGCACAGCTTAATTATCCCGAAGATAAAGCGGTAATCGATAAGGCAATTCAATATTTACGTTCTGAACAGGAAGATGCAGGTTGCTGGTTCGGGCGTTGGGGAACGAATTATATTTATGGAACATGGTCGGTTTTATGCGCCTTAAATGCAGCTGGAATTTCTCATGAAGATCCAATGATAAAACGTGCGGTTAAATGGTTACTTTATGTACAGAGACCAGAGGGAGGATGGGGTGAAGATGAAGCCTCCTATGAGGATGCGCCAAAAGGCGTTTATAATCAAGGCATGCCTTCTCAGACTGCCTGGGCATTACTCGGATTAATGGCAGCGGGACAAGTCAAACACCCAGCGGTGCAAAAAGGGATGGCCTGGCTGATGAGCGCCCAGAAAGAAAATGGTCACTGGGAAGAAAACCCTTATAATGCCGTGGGGTTTCCAAAAGTGTTTTATCTTCGTTATCATGGATATAAACAGTTTTTTCCTTTATTGGCCTTATCACGTTTTCGCAATCTTCAAGCGAGTAACAGTGGAAAAGTCGAGGTTGGGTTTTAATGATATACAACCGCCTTGGTATTTTGGTTGGAATGGATTTTGAGGCAAGATTAGCCTCAACTTTAGCTCCCGCTGCTGTTGAAACGAGCGGGGCTACCTATCTGGGTGCAAAAAAGGCCCTTGAGCGATTGTCGGTGGAAAAAATTGATTCAATCGTATCTTTTGGATTTGCTGCCGGTTTGGATCCCGTTATTAAGGCAGGTACAATATTATTGTCGCATAGTGTAGTTGCCGAGAATAGGGAATATCATGCGGATGCCGAATTAAGGACCTGGTTGGGGGCGGAAAAATCAGAAGTCAAGCTCGGAAGTTTATTGCATAGCAATGAAATTGTGACCTCTGCCCAAAAAAAAGAAAGGCTTTTTAAAGATTCGGCCTGTTTGGCAGTTGATATGGAAAGTGGTCTGGTTGCGCAGTTTGCTCAGGAGAAACATATTCCGTTTGCTGTTTTACGTGTTGTATGCGATACGGCAAGTCGGAATCTTCCACCTCTTGTTTCTTCAGTCTTGACACAGGATGGCAAGTTGAATTTTTCCAGGATTGCCGGAAGTCTGTTAACCTGTCCATTCCAGATTAAGGATTTGTTTGGCGTGGGTATGGATATGGCTCGAGCATACTGGCATTTAAAACGGTATCTTGCCAATTTTCATTAGAAAATATTGTATAATATGTGAAATCCCTGTTACAGAATTTTATGGTAACAGGAATATTTATTTTCTAGAATTTCATCTGTTTTTTCAAAGATTCTATCGCTGAAGGTACATCAGGAACAACTTCAAAGAGTTTCAACAGGGACTTATCTGCAAATCCCTGTTCGATGGTATTGTTTAATTGATCATGAATGCCCCTAGCCCAATTATCGACATTTACAATGATGATCGGTTTATTATGGAGCTTTAGATAGCGCCAAGTAAGTATTTCAAAGAATTCGTCAAAAGTCCCGATACTTCCAGGCATAATCAGATAGGCATCTCCTTCGTCATAAAGAATCTTTTTTCTGGAATGCATATCTTCGGTAACGGTTAAATCATTTACACGAGAATGTTGCCCCTCTTTTTTGATAAGGAATTGCGGGATAATACCTTTGACGGATCCACCAAGGTCAATCATGGTATTTGATATTATTCCCATCAAACCCACACTGCCACCGCCAAAGACAAGTCGTAATTGATTGTGAACAAAATGGCTTGCCAATTCTTTTGCCGCCTGAATGTAGATGGATTTGTTTCCGCATTTTGAACCGCAGAAAACGGTAATTGAGTAATTGTAATGAGTCATGAAATTTTCTTTAATATATCATTGTTAAATAGAGGCTGTTTTATTCTGATAATATAGCCCATAGGTTAACAGAACACTACAAAAAGCAAAAAAACTGGCTGACAAATAAAGATAATCATATCCAAGATGACTTTGGATTAGACCCAGTAGGGGACCGGAAATAAAAAGGGCCATATCCAGAAATAAAGAAAATGAGGCAAGGGCCGCTCCTTTATTTTCACTACTGACTTTTGATATGGCAATAACACCCAAGGCTGGATAGATGAGTGAAAAACCACATCCTGTCAAGGTCGCTCCAATATATGCACCAATTATTGAGGTTTGTGTGGCAAGCAGAAGAAGACCAATGGTTTCTGTAAATAGGGAGATGATAGAGACAATATAACCACCATATTTTAAAAGTGAATTTTTGAAAATAAATCGGATCATGACAAAGGAAACGCCAAAAATTGTCAAGGCAATGGCAGATCCTGTCCAGTGGTTGCTAATAAAATATAAGGCAATGAAAGTTTGAATACTGCCAAATCCGATAGTTGATAAACCAAGACAGCAGCCGTAAGCTGAAATTCGTTTGAATACCTTGGTAAAAGATAAACGTCTAGCGGTTGGAACGGGAATGATGGCTGGATAGGTTGATGCTAGAAGCATTGATGCTGAAGCCAGAATGACAGTAAGAATAGAAAATCCAGATAACCCGCCTATAAAACCGATGGGCTGTGAAGCAAGATAAACCCCTAAGGGGGCACCAATAGCCATGCCGCCATAAGTGGTTACACCATTCCATGATATGACATGGGTTGCGTTTTCAATTCCTACCCTACCTATATTCCAGACATTAACACCTGTTGATGCCCAGCTTTCTGAAATACCCATGCAAAAGCGGCCTAGAAGGATGATTATTAACGCCATAAGAGGTTGATGGATAAAAAATAAAGCCAAAATTGTCAAAAGTCCCCCGCACGCACTAATTCCCAAACCTATAATGACTGCACTTTTGGCCCCTTTGGTATCCAGCCATTGACCCGCTCCCGGGCGACTTATAAAGGTGGCAAGATAGGCTGCGGAAACAGCAATTCCGGCAATTATACTATTATATCCGAGTTGTCTGTGAACAAATACAGGTATTGTAGCCAAAGGCATACCGATATTTATGAAACATACAAGATTAAAAATGGCCGCGGCAAGAATCTTTAATGTAATGGGTTTTGGTTTCAGATAGGATAAAATCATTATTGGTTATTAAATAAAAAAATATCTCTTTAAAATAAAATTTTATAATAATAGGAGTTTATTTTGCAATCAATTCTTTGCAATGTTGATCATAGGATAACAGAATCTCTTGATCGTTTATTCGAATTTTTACGCATTCCAAGTATTTCAGCTATTCCAATCTATAACAAAGACTGTCGAAAGGCAGCACAGTGGTTACATGATTACTTGCGTAATATGGATTTGGATGTGCAGATTTGTGAAACTGGGGGACATCCAATCGTCATGGCAAATTCTCCTGAAATAAAGGGAGCCCCGCATGTTTTATTTTATGGACATTATGATGTACAACCTGTCGATCCACTGGAATTATGGGAAATACCACCTTTTGAACCTTGTATCCGAACCGACGCAACAGGAAAAGAGGTTATTCATGGGCGTGGATCATCAGATGACAAAGGTCAAATTCTTACTTTCCTGGAAGCCTGTCGTGCGATTTATATGAAAGACAAGCAATTTCCATTGAATATCACCTTTATCTTGGAGGGTGAAGAGGAAAGTGGAGGAGAACATTTACCTACCTTTTTGGCGCAACAGAAAGAAATCTTACATCCTGATATTGCTTTTATTTGTGATACGGATATGGCTACTCCGGATGTGCCAGCAATCACTGCCATGGTTCGTGGCTTGGTTGGGGAAGAGGTTACCGTTTACGCGGCTAATCGGGATTTGCATTCGGGATTATACGGAAATGCCGCTCAAAACCCTATTCAGGTTTTGGCTGAAATTATTGCAGCATTACGTGATAATACAGGAAGGGTCACCATTCCAAATTTTTATGAAGGGGTGCCTGAAATTGCTAAAACGATTCGTCAAAAATGGCAGGAAATTGGTAAAACCGATAGAGACCTGCTTCATCCAATCGGTTTGCAATATCCGGCGGGTGAGATTGGATTCAATGCCGTTGAACAGACATGGTGTCGTCCTTCGTGTGAAATCAATGGAATTACGGGGGGATATGAAGGACATGGGTTTAAAACGGTTATTCCAGCTCAGGCTTCAGCCAAAATTTCTTTTCGCTTGGTTGGGGGACAGGATCCAATTCAAATTCGGAAAAATTTTCGGCAGTTTGTAAAATCGAGAATACCCAAAGATTGTAAAGTTGAATTTGTTTCTCATGGTGTTTCAAATGCAAGTATGGTTTCCCTTGAAGGAAAGAATTTAAGTAAAATTAGTCAAGCGCTCGAAGATGAATGGCTTCATAAAACAGCCATTATTGGCAGTGGAGGCGCCATACCTGTGGTTAATGATTTACAGCGTGAATTCGGAATAGAATCTTTTTTAATCGGGTTTGCAAATGCTGATGATTGCATTCATTCCCCGAATGAAAAATATAATCTTTGTTCATTTCATAAGGGGATACGATCTTGGATTCGAATTTTATATGCGTTGGGAGACTAGTTTTGAAAAATTTCCTGTAATGGTGATAGATAGGTGGTTAATTTGACGCGTAAAGGCATTAAATAAGCATTTTGGTTTGTTTTTTTGATCATTTGTAAGGCTTTTTTTGCAAAATCAATGTTGGCCTGTAAACTTGTTTCAAAATTATGTGGAAAGACAACTTTGTTGGTAATTTCCCAATATGATTTCGATTTTGGCCCAATGACAGGTGATAAACCCCAAAAAACGGTTTTGTTGTGTAACCAATCCATACAGAGTTCAAGCATTTTCTCATCAAAAATGGGTTGTGTAAAAAAACCACAGGCTCCCGCTTCTTTTTTTGACAGGACATGTTCAAGTTCTTCCTTGGGAGAACGACGGTATGGGTCAAAGGCAGCATACAATTTCAGATGCGGGAGTTCCCTTCGATATCGTCTTAAAATGCTTTCAGTTGAATTGGGATATGTATGTTTGTTGAAATCGGAGGGAGGGTCTCCCTGAATAACCAGAATTTCTTGTAAATTATTGATATCATGTCCGGGCAATGGAAGGTCGGGATTTATATCAATTGCTCTTATATGAGGAATCGAACGTGTATAATATGAAGAGGTAATCTGAAAAACGTTCCAGCTTCTTAAAGAAAAACGCATGAGATCTGGAATATTGATGCTGTCGGCAATTGGGAAACATTCCTTGACTTGTTTTATATCACTAATGATATGATTTCTATCTCTAGGAATTAACTCTACCGAGATTCGTGTCATAACGAATTCCTTGTAATGAAATAAATGGATTTGAAATAATAGATTTAATTTCTTTAATGTTTAAACTGTTAATATAAAAATAAAATAGAATAAAGTTAATTTAGTTAAATGGTTGCGACATATTTAAAATGTATGATGATGGTTGCTGCATTTCATCATTTGCCTTCCTCTGTTTTACCGGCAATACAACGTGTGGAGGGTGGGGCTCCTAATCTTGTCTCCAATAACAAGAATGGCACGCAGGATTTGGGGGTAATGCAGATCAATACACGTTGGATTGTTCCATTGATGGAAACAACGCATGAAACCGGTCAAGTCATCTATCAACGATTAAAACAGGATAATTGTTATAATATAGCCGTGGCGGGGGCGATTCTTAAATTGTATCTTGCAGAGACAAATGGAAATTTAATGCAGGCGATTGGCAATTATCATTCTCATACACCTGAATTAAACAATCATTATCAGTTTCAAATCATTCAAGCCTCTTATTTGAACAATAATTTTTCAATAAGGAGAAAAAAAGCTGGAAAATATCTCTCTCCTTATCAGCATCGTTTAATGAATGTAAAAAAAAGAAGAAAATTTAAAAAGAAAACCGTTAGAAACTGATTATTTATCTAGTTTTGAATTTATACAAAAATCAGCCTATCCGCTTATACTATTACCATGTGCTACGCGTTGAGTTTTAACTCTCGGACTTCGTTTTCGAGAGGATGCTACAGATGAGTTTTTTGGTTTTACAGTCGTTTTCTTGTTTGGTAATTTTGTTTTAATCTCAGATACGGCATTCAAGGTTAATTTATCATAGGATGCAGTTTTTTTATCTTGCAATTGCTGGGGAGGTTCTGAATCACTGATTTTAAAACTTAAATTAATTTCAGATTTAGATTGTGGGTTGGGTTCGGTGGCAACCATATACGGAATATCGGTCCCGGTTGATAGTTCCGTGCTTACCGTTGTAGAAGGTATAGGTGGTTGATCAGAAGCCCTGGGTAATCTCCCTTCCGCGGCACCATACATTATATAATGGATAAAAGGGTTAATAGTGCTTGCAGCAACGTCAGGATAGGTATTCAGATAAAAGGTGGTATTAAAAAAACGGTTAGGATTTCGTCCCTCTCGAAATCCGAAAAACAGATAATGTTCAACAGGATCCGCATTGGCGGCTGCAATATCTGGATAGGTTTTTAAATACCAGGCTGAATCAAACAGTAAAGAGGGAAAATCAATTTCAGTCATTTTAATTGTTCACTTAAATATTATATTAGCAAGTTTTAGTTTCGTTTATAGAAAACAATCTAATAAATTGTAAACCGCTTTTAAATGATTTAGTTATTAATATTAATCAAGCGGTTTAAGAAATTATTGTTATATTATTGCAATAATTATAATAAGAAATAGTTCTGGTGTAAATTATTTTATCGTATTTCTTGCTGCTTGTAATGTATTATGCAACAAACAGGCAATAGTGACAGGACCGACACCACCAGGGACAGGTGTAATTTTTGCAGCTTTACCCAAAGCCTCTTCAAAAGCGACATCACCTATCAGTTTGGTCTTGTTATCTTTTGTCGTGATACGGTTTATGCCGACATCTATAATAGTCGTACCTTCACTGATCCATGATCCCTTAACGAGCTCACTGCAACCAGTCGCAACAATAAGAATGTCTGCTTGACGGGCAAGTTTTTCAGGATTGCGTGTATGAATGTGGGCAATAGTTACAGTGCAACCTTCTTGTAATAAAAGTTGTGCCATGGGTTTGCCCATCAAGTTTGACGCTCCAATAATGACTGCATGTAATCCTTTCAAACTGGAAAGTTCTTTTTGCAATAACATTAGACATCCAAGTGGGGTGCAGGGTATAAATCCGTCTTTATGTCCAAGCGCAAGTTTTCCTGTATTATAGGCTGTCAAGCCGTCAACATCTTTATGAGGGGTGATTGCCTGAATAATGGTGTCTGCATTCAACCCTTTTGGAAGAGGTAGCTGTACGAGAATTCCATGAATATTAGGATCTTTATTCAATCTTGCAATTAGATTCAGGATTTCTTCTTGTGTGGTTGTTTCAGGAAGAAGATGCATGAACGAACGCATTCCCACCCTGTGTGTCTGTTTTGTCTTGTTTCTGACATATACCTCGCTGGCAGGGTCATTGCCGACCAAAATGACGGCAAGACCGGGGGTTACATTTTTTTCCTGCTGCAGCAGCTTGACTTCCAGAGCTATTTTCTGGGTCATGTTTGCGGCAAAGCCTTTGCCATCAATTAATTGCGTTTTCATAAGATATCAGTGACCTTTATTATATTCAACTGGTTTTGGGGAAAGATAAAATCATATTGTTTCTTTTGTATTGTTTGCCCTGATGTCCCATTCATTGGCGATTGCTGCAATAATTCCATTACCCAAAACACTTGTTGCAGTTCTTGCCATATCAAGAAACTGATCAATTCCGACAATTAATAGCAGTCCAGCTTCGGGTATTCCAAAACCTGGCATGACAGCGGCGAGCATTACCATTGAGGCGCGTGGAACTCCTGCGATGCCTTTACTGCTGATCATCATGACCAGGAGCATCATGATTTGTTTTTCAATGGGCATATGAATACCATAGGCTTGTGCGATGAAAATGGCGGCAAATGAAATGAACATCATGGTTCCACAAAGGTTAAAGCTATAGCCTAAGGGAACGACAAAGCTAGATATTTTGGGTGGAACACCGAATTTTTCAAGTTGTTCAAGTAATCTTGGAAAGGCAGACTCACTACTGGCGGTTGCAAATCCCACCATTACAGGTTCGGCTATGAATGGAAGAAGTTTAAACACTTTTTTTCCCATCATGAAATAACCAGTTCCGATCAAAATAATGAACATGACGAGAATGACAGCATAAAACTCGATTAAAAACAGTCCATAGCTTTCAATTACATGTAATCCATTACGGGTTGCTATTGAAAGAAGTGAAGCAAAGACAACCAATGGTACAATAATCATGACCATATCGGTGACTTTCAGCATAACTTTGCCTACTCCATCTGTTACATCTCTTACCAGTTGACATTGTTTGTCAGGTAAAGTGGCTAAAGACAAACCGAAAAAGACAGCGAAAACAACCAACTGTAACATATCGTTATGAGCCATTGCGTCAATGACACTATCAGGAACGATATGAAGTGTAAATTTAATAAGGTCAAAATGATAAATTGCATGAGATTCAGAGACAGGTGGTAAATTATGCGTAAAATTCTTGCCTGGCTGGATGATATTGGCGGCAAGCATTCCAACACCCAAGGAAACGATAGAGGCACCGATAAACCAAAAAATAACCTTGATCCCGATGGTTTTTATGGTTTTAGTATCTTGAACGTTCCCAATCCCGGCAATAAGCGTGGCCAGAACCAGAGGTGCCACGATCATCTTTATCAGGCGCAAAAACAAATTGACAATTAATTCAGACAAGGTCAGAATAAAATTTGATAACGTTATTGAGCCATTTGCTGACTTATAGATAATAACATCTCCAAAAGCATGACAGATCAACCCAAAAACAAGTCCCAAGATCATGGTGGAACCAATTGTAACCGCATGTTTGACAAGGGTACGTGATGTAGAAGGGTTATTATATTGGAGCTGGGTTTCTGCCATACTTTATATTTCCTCAAGTCATAAATTACACGATTAAATCTTTTTTTAGGTAACGAAGGAAGAGAGAGTCAAACTAATTTTTTACTACGTAACAAACAGAATGCAGCGATTGTGACCATACAAGTTATTTGTCCGGTTTGAATCATTTCCTCGAATTGAGTTAACGGGATTGTATGACAGGTCATATGCAGTTCTGTCTCTTCGCGTTTCGGGGAATGTTGTGTTAAATCAGTGGCAAGGAAAACGTGACCTTTTTGGGTTGAATAGCCTGCCCCCTGATATAATATACCTCCATGTACCATATTGGCGGCACGCAAACCTGTTTCTTCCTCCAGTTCTCCGGCAGCAACCATCTCGGGGGTGGCATCTGGTTTTAATTCCCACATTCCCATCGGCAGTTCCCACATAAATTTACCCACAGGATATCGGTATTGTCGAATAAGGGTGACTATTTTAATTCCCTCATTATTAATATGCAGTGGTAAAATAACAGCGAATTCGTTTCGTTCTACAACACCAAACATGCCTTTTAACCCGTTGGGATAGCGTATGATATCCTCACGGATTTTTAGCCAACGGTTTTCATAGGCAATACGTGATGATTCCGGAACAATCCCGCCTGGATCTGCTTGACCAATAATTTTTTTGTCCGTGTCTAGTTTTTGGGGCATTGTTGTATCCATTTTTGTAGGGTTTCTTAATTTTTGTTTTTCATGGTGGATTTTTTTTCTTTCCATAATTCTGCGAAATCAATGGGTTGCAAAAGAATAGAGGGTAGATTGGATGTGCGACTTATATTCAGGATGATATTGCGAATTTCTGGAAATAATAATTCTGGAGCATGTATCATCAACAATTCTTCTATATTGGCAGCCTTTAAAGTGGGAAGGGTCACAACTGCACCATATTGTAAGTCAATTTCAAAAATAGAAGTTGGTTCATCATCATCTTCAAGTTGTTTTTGGCTGGTACAATTTAGGATAACGATAATTTCGAATTGGGGGTAATCCTTTTCAATTTGCTGGGCATTGACATTAACGGTTACGGTAATGTCGGATTTTGGAGATACCTTAAGAAAAACTTTGGGTGTATTAAAAATTTTTACGTTTAATTCTCGAATATATTCAATGTTGGTGACTAAATCCTTAACTGGGATGATAGGTAAAAAAAATGTTTTTTCTTCATGTTGTTTATTAGACATTGAGCATTCTCTTTTAAATTAAATATTTATAGGTATAAAATTATTAATAAATTGAATCGAAAGACCTGTTTATAAAATCAAATTGTTTTTTTTGAAAGTTTTTTTGAGGAAAGCAAAAAACCGAATACAGGCA